>BBBL01000229.1 GCA_001311545.1 Thermus kawarayensis JCM 12314
GGGGTCTGGGCCCCGGGGGTGCGGATCTACTCGGCTTCCAGGGGGGGTACGGCCTCCTCTCCGGCACCTCCATGGCGGCCCCCATCGTGAGCGGGATCGCGGCCCTTCTGAAGTCGGGGCATCCCCTTTTGGAGCCCTTTGCCGTCCGGTGGGCCCTGGAGGCGTCCCCGGGGCCGGATGCGGTGGCCGTCCTTCGGGCTTCGCCCACCCAGCGATCGGCCTGCCTGTACCTGCAGGTTTTTCGGGGGGGCGAGGGGGTGGCCGGGGCGGATCTAACCTTGGAGGGGCCCGAGGTTTACTATGCCCAAACCAATGACCGGGGGGAGGCCAGGTTTCTCCAGATGGCCCCTGGGAACTACCTCCTGAGGGTGGCCGCCCCTTTGCCCGATGGCCGGCGCTACTACGAAGAAAACCTTGCCCTGGACGCTTTGTGCTATGCGCCCAAGCGCATCCTCCTGCCTTAGAACCTCAAGGCCAAGCCAAGGGCCAAGGTGGAACGCTGGCTGGCCTGGCCGTCAAAGAGGTAGCGCTGGTGGCCCTCCAGGAAGAGGCTGAGGTGGGGGGTTAGGCGGAACCCGGCGCCCACCAGGAGCTGGCCGAAGGGGGTTTGGTCCAGGTAGAGACCACCCCCCACGCCGAAGTACCCGTCCAGGTCCCCGTAGGAGGCGCGGAAGGTGAGGTCCAGGCTGGCAAGGCCCCGGGCGGGCTCGGCGAAGGGGGCCTCGTAGGCCAGGCGCAGGCCCAGGGGGCCGAGGAGGGCATCGTGGCCCAGGAAGAGGCGGCCATACCAGTTCTTCTCCACGTCCCCCTGGTAGAGGGCGAGGCCCAGGTGGAGGGGAAGGCGGCTTGGGGTGAGGGTACGCTTGAGGGCGGCCACCTCCTCCTCCAAGGCTTTCAGGCGGGCCTGGTCCTGGGCCTGGGCGTTCTCCAGGGCCTTTAGACGCTCCTCCAGGCGGCCCATGTGGTCCTCCAGGGCCTTAAGGCCCTTCTCCAGGCCGGCGACCCGGGGCTCCAGGGCCTCCAGGCGGCCTTGGGCCTCTTGGGCCAGGCGCCTGGCCTCGGGAAGGTCCCTTAGGGCCTCCTCCAGCCGCTTCAGGGCCTCTTCCTGGGCGGCGCGGGCCTTTTCCAGGGCCTGGAGGCGGCCTTTGAGCTCCTCCTGGGCCCGCCTCAGGGCGTCCACTTCCCGCGGGTCCGTCTGGGGACGGCCCTCCAGCCCTTAGGCGATCTTCCAGCCCCTTTAGGGCCTCCTCGGCCTTCTTAAGGTCTTCCTCTAGCTTCCTCGTTTCCAGGGCCCTTTGCGTGGCCTCGAGGCCCTTTAGGGCCTCCTCCAGGGCTTGGACCCGCCGGGCCAGGTCGTCCTTCTCCTTCCGGAGGGCCTCGAGGGCCTGGGGATCGGCCTCGGGCCTGGCTTCCAGCTCCCGCACCCTGGCCTCCAGGGCCTCCTTCTCCTCTTTAAGGGCGGCCAGGGACCGGGCCTGGGCCTCGAGGTCCTTCTGCAGGGCCTCTACCCCCTTGAGGAGCGGTCCACCTCTTCGGGGGAGAGGCGGTCCAGCCCGTAAGCGGCCAGAAGGCGGTAAAGGGCCAGCGCCGCCTCCTGGCGGGTCAGGGGTTGCCGCCAGCGGTAGGTCCCATCGGGATATCCGATGAAAACACCCTTGGCCAGAAGGATTTCCACGGCTTCCTGGGCCCAGGAGGAGGGCGGAGGATCCCCGTTTTGGGCTAGCCCCAGGGTGCCGAGAACGAGCGCCGAGACCAGAACACGATGAATAGGTTTCACACAAGACCACCTCCTGCTCCATTATATGCCTTGCTTATACTTCCTCCGGCAGCCTCCTCCCGCGTACAGGGCCAGGGCGTAGAGGCCTGCCGCCAGCAGGAAGAGGGCGGGGAAGCCCAGGCGGTCGGCCAGGTACCCCCCGAGGACGGGAGAGAAGGCGAAAAGGCCCGCCAGGGTGTTGGTGAGGCCGATGGCGGCGCTACGCTCCCCGGGCGGGGCCAGGTTTAAGAGGAGGGTGGTGGTGGAGAGGCCCAGGGCGGCCAGGTAGGCCCCCTGGAGGAGGAAGACCAGGCCGAAGAGGCCTGGGGGAAGGAGGAGGGCGAAAAGAAGGGCCAGGACGGCGAGGCCCGCCCCCGCCTTGAGCACCCCCCTGGAGCCCCTTTCCGCCATGCGGGCCCAGAGGAGGTTGGAGAGGGTGAAGGAGAGGGCGTAGAGGGAAAGGTAGAGGCCAAGCTCCTTCCCCTGCCCCAGGGCCCTCACGGCGTAGACGGCGTAGAAGGGCTCGGCGAGGCCCGCCAGGGCCAGGAGGAGGCGCACCCTCAGGTAGCGGCGGAAGGCGGGGCGGCGGAGGGGGGCCTTTAGGTCCGGCCTCGCCTCTCTCTGGGCCTCCTCGGGCTCCTCCGTGAGGCCGAAGAGGTACCACCCAAGCCCGTAGGCCAAGGCCCCCAGGGCGAAGAGGAGGGCGTAGGGAAGGGGGAAGGGAAGGGGGAGGGAAAGCACCTCCCGCACCAGAAACCCCGCCAGGAAGGCCAGGAAGCCCCCCACCAGGTTCCGGGCGGAGAAGAGGTGGGCCCGCCTTCCTGGGGGCGTGGTCTTGGCCACCACCTCCCAGAAGGGGAGGCTGCTGACCCCGGTGAAGAGGGCGTTCAGGAGAAGCCCCAGGAGGAAGCCGAAGAGGAGTAGGGAGGGGTTTTTCCCCAGGAGGAAGGCGGAGAGGGCCATGAGGACCACCCCGGATAGCCTCAGAGCGGCCACCCTCCGGTAGAGGAGGATCTTCCGGGGAAGCCTGGCCACCCAGGGGGCCAGGAAGGCCTGGGGCACCATCCCCCCCGCCTGGAGAAGGGCGGGAAGGAGGCCGATTAAGGCGCCGGGGGCCTCGAGCCTGGCGGCGAAGCCTGCGAGGACGATGTTGGGGTTTAGGAAGCGTCCCCCAGCCACACCAGCCAGCCGTTCACCACCGCCAGGCGGTAGTTCCTCTCCCCCAGGTCTAAGATGGAGAGGATGCTTCTTCTGCCTTCCCTCGGGGCCTTCCACATCCTGCACCCACGCTACAACGCCGCCACGGTTTTGGCCATGCTGGAGGAGGCCCGGCCCGCCTCGGTCTTCCTGGCTCCCACTCGGAGGAGGGCTTAAGGGAGGGCCGGTGGCGGGAGGAGGACCCCCTCCTCTTCCACCTCCTGCCCTGGGCGGAGGAGAGGGGCATCCCGGTGGTGCCCCTGGACGAGGAGGCCCACCTCAAGGCCGAGGCCGAGGCCTTCCGGGAGGCCCTATCTGCCCATCCCCTGGGCAGGCCCCACCTGGAGCGCATGGCCGCCTTTGACCAGGCCCTCCTGGACCTCCTCAAGACCCCCCTCACCCCCGAGGCCCTGGCTCGGAGGCCTTTCTGGGGAGGCTCAAGGAGGTGTACGCGGGCTTCGCCCAGGCCTTCGGGGAGGGCCCGGCCACGGGGTTCCGCAAGAGGCGCATGGAGCGGGTGGCGGG
>BBBL01000230.1 GCA_001311545.1 Thermus kawarayensis JCM 12314
CGTGGGGGCGAGGGCCCGGGTGCGGGAGGTCCTGGACCCGGACGAAGCCCCTGGCCCTGGCCGTGGGGCCCGAGGGGGGGTTCGCCGAGGGAGGAGGTGGCCCTTCTCCGGGAGCGGGGCTTCACCCCGGTGACCTTGGGAAGGCGCATCCTCCGGGCGGAGACCGCAGCCCTCGCCCTCCTCGCCCTCTGCACCGCCGGGGAGGGAAGGTGAGGCTTCTTTTGCTCCTCCTCCCCCTCCTCGCCGCCTGCCGGTACACCTTCCTGCCCCTGGACCCGGGGAGGCCTCCCCCTCCGGAAAGGCCCTTCGTGGTGGCCCGCCTTCTTCCGGAAGGGCGGGAGGCCAGGCTCCTTCTCTGGGTGGAAAGGCTTCCCCGGGCAGGCTACCTCCACCTCCGGTGGTTCCGGGAGGAGACCCTCCTGCAGGAAAAGGCCCTCTTCCTGGAGTCTTTGGGGACCTACGAGGCCCGTTTCCCCTTGGGGGAGGGGTACCACCGCCTGGTGGGGCTTTGGGAGGGGCAGCCCCTCTTCCAGGTGGACTGGGGCACCCCCCGGTTACCCGACCCCGAGGAGGAACCAAAAGTTGAAAAATAGCCACCCTTAGCTTACACTAACTCCCAGATGGACCGTTTCTCTCCAGGATACACCAGACAGACAGGGAATGTAGTGATGCCCAGGCAAAGAGCTTCTAATCTCTTCCAGGGAGTCCACGCCAGGCTCGTCTTCCCCACGGAAGGAGACAGACGGGACACCCTGGACGTGATGCGGAGGTTCTCGGCGGCCAAACGTGGCGGTTACAGGGCTCTCCTGCGGGGAGAACCCGTGGACTTCCTCAAGAGCCAGAACGGCCCCCTCTGCACCAGGTTCCGCCTGAACACCCGGTACGCCGGGGATGCCCTCATGTTGGCGGAAGCGGCCATCGCCTCGGCCAGGGAACGAGGTGAAGATTCCCGCAAAGTGGTCTTTGGCGGGAGGAAGCTCTTCACCCAGCTCAGCAAGGGGCACGTCTCTGGCAAGCGCAGAAAGCGGCTCAAACAGAAATGGCGCGAGAGCCGCCAGGGCCACCTCTACTCCCGGGGTGAACCTGGGGGGAACAAGAACCTCCGCCTCGTCCCCAAAGACGGCGCCCTCTGGCTCCGGATAAACCTCGGGGACGGGACCTACGCCTGGAGCATCCTCAAGACCTCCCACCCCAACCTGGGAAAGCTCGTGGAACGGGTTCTCTCCCGCCAGTCCTACAACGTGGGACTGAGGCTCCACGAAGGGGAGGTCTACGCCCACGTCACCTGGACCGAGGAAGCTCCCGCCCCTATGCACACCAGGACCAACGGGGTCCTGGGCCTGGACGTGAACTCCGACCCCTACCACCTGGCCCTGGCGGTGGTGACTCCCGATGGCAACCTGAAGCGCCATCTCGCCCTCTCCCTGGAGGAGGTGGACCGCGCTCCGAACAGGGGGGCGAAGGAACTTCTCCTCTGGAAGGTAGCCCACCAGGTGGTCTCCCTGGCCGAGGAGCACGGGGTGGCCATCGCCACGGAACGCCTCAAATACCTCCGCAAGACGATGAGGGGCGATGGCTCCGGCAGGGCCTTCCGCGGGAAGCAGCACCGCTTCGCCTACGCCTCCCTCCTCAGGAAGGTCCACGCCCTCGCGAAGAGGAGGGGCGTGGAGGTGGTGGAGGTGAACCCCCAGGACACCTCCACGATAGGGATGCTCAAGTACGCTCCACAGCTCTCCCTCTCCAAGGACGTGGCCGCCGCCTACGTGATCGGTAGGCGTGCCTTGGGATTTCAGGAGAAGTTGCCCAAGGGCTACCAAGCCCTTATCCAAGACGGGACCTTTCGGGCTCACGTTCAGGACTTCTACGCCTCCAGGGTCCGGGAACTCGAGGCCAGGCACAGGGCTGAACGCAACCCTTACCTCAAGAGGAGGCTTGTACGTGAGCTGAGGAAGGTCCACCATTCCCTGTCCCTGCTTTCAAGCCTTCAGGCTCACCGGGGAGCCAAGAGGGATCAACCGAGGGAAGGAACTCCTCTGGCGCTAATCCTTGGAGGGTCCTGAGGGCAGGCACTTTCCTTCCCCTTCTCGGGCGCGAGGTGCCGAGGGACCTCTCTCCCCTCAAGCCCATCCTCAAGGCGTTTCCCAGACGGGAAAGCGGCTTCGGGGGATCGTGGGAGGGGTGGAAGGTTGGCCGAGGTCCTCATCCTGGTGGGGGGCCGGAGTGCGCTAATGTGTGCTCTGTTTGACCAGGTAAAGGACCAGGGGAACCGTTAGAAAGGCCAGGAAGGTGGAGACCACCACGCTCCGGGCCACCATCGAGGCGTCCCCACCGAACTCCTTGGTGAGGAGGAAGGCGTTCACCGCCACGGGGGTGGCGGACTGCAGGACCAGTACCTGGTGCTCCAGGCGGGGAAGCCCCAAGAAAAGCCCTACCCCGTAGGCCACGAGGGGGGCGAGGAGGAGCCTTAGGGCGCTGGCCGTGCCCTCAAAGGCGCCGATCCGGAAAGGGGTCCTGGCCATCTGCATCCCCAGGGTGAGGAGAAGGACGGGGATGGCCGCCTGGCCCATGAGCTAATCCCCTCGTCCAGGCGGAAGGGGAGGGTGGCCCCCAGGCCCCTTAGGAGGAGGCCCAGGAAAAGGGCGTAGAAGAGGGGGAGGCGGAGGGTGAAGAGGAGGCCCTCCTTCAGGCCTCCCCCCCGGATGAAGGCCGGCCCCAGCCCGAACATCACCACGCTGGAGAGGACGAAGTAGACCACGGCCCGCCTCAGGCCCTCCTCCCCCAGGGCGAAGAAGGTGAGGGAGAGGCCCATGTTCCCGGAGTTGGGGAAGAGGCTGCAGACGAGAAGCCCCTTGGCGGCTTCCCGGGAAAGGCCGAGAAGCCTGGCGGTGGCCTGGATGGCCAGGTAGAGGGCCCCGTAGGTGAGGGCGAAGCCAGGGTGAGCCCCAGAAGCCCCTCCCGGGAGTACTCCGCCCGGTACATGCTGTCCAGGATGAGGGCGGGCACCAGGAGGTAGAGGGTGAGGCGGCTTAGGGTGGTGAGGTCCATCTCCAGGCGCTTTCCCAGGAGATAGCCGGAAACCACCACCAGGGCCACGGGGACCACGGTGTTGAGGAGGGCCTCCATGTGGGGCATTCTAGGGGTATGCCCACGTATCGGGAACTGGCCGAGACCATCCGGAAGGTCCTTCTCCAAGGGGCGGTGGCTCCCAGGCGGCAGGTCCTCCCCATCCCCGGGGGGAGCTTCCTGGCCATGCCCGCCGCCGACCGGGAGGTGGCCCTGTGCAAGCTGGTGACGGTGGAGCCCGAAAAAAAGCCCCGCGGTGCAGGCCGAGGTCTGGGTGAAGCGGCTTGCGGACGGCAAGGTCTTCCACCTCCCCGGGGAGGAGCTCACGAGGAGGCGCACCGCCGCCCTTTCCCTCCTGGCGGCGGAAACCCTGGCCTCGAGGCGGGAGGGGGCTTTGCTGGTGGTGG
>BBBL01000231.1 GCA_001311545.1 Thermus kawarayensis JCM 12314
CCCGCGAAGAGGACGCCCCCGAGGCGCAGGGCCCCCTGGCCCAGGCGCTCCACGAAGGCGAGGAAGTCGGCGGGCACGTCCTCCCGCCTGCGGAAGTACCAGGCGAAGAGGTGGAGCATCACCCCAGGGAGAGGGCGGCCTGGCCGAAGAGGAGGGCGACGAAGCGGGGGAGGTCGTAGCCCAGGAAGCGGGTCCCGCCCGTGTCGGCGACCCCTCCCGGGGCGTACCACTCCAGGAACCGGGAGGGGTAGAGGCCCGCGCTGGCCAGGCTGTGCATGGTGAACCCCGCCAGGAGGAGGAGGGCCAGGCTCACGTACCCCACCCCCGCCACGTTGCCCCTGAGGTAGAGGACGTAGAGGAGGAGGTAGGCGAGGGCCACCACGGGGATGAAGAGGGTGGTCCAGAGCCCCATGAGGGTGGTGGCGGTGTACCAGGCGGGGTCGTAGATCACCTGCACAAAGAGCAGGGGGGCGATGCCCATGGTGATGCCCAGGCCCGTGGCCTGCACCGAGAGGCGCACGGCCACCTGGGCGAGCTCCGCCAGTTCTCCTCGGGGCGGCGGAGGCCGTAGAGGCCCAGGAAAAGGCTCCCCACGGCGGCGGTCACGAAGAAGATGTGGAGGACATAGGTCACCACCAAGAGCACCTGCAGGACTGCCGGGTGAATGGGGGCCCCCAAGGGTCCCGCATGGCGAGAAGGGCTTCCGGCTCATCGCTTACCTCCCTCGGCCTGACCGTAGTACTGGCGCACGAACTGCTCCAGATAGGCGGCCATGTAGTCCCGCTCCTCCGGCGTGCCCACCACGGGGTGCATGTAGGGGAAGCCCCCTATGGCCTCGAGGTAGGCCCGGATCTGCTCCTTGCTGGTCATCCCCCGGCGGGCCAACATGACCGCCAGGGGGCGCATCCCGCCCAGGAAGGCCGTCTTCTGGCTCACCGTGTGGCAGCTGGAGCACTCCAGGACCACCAGGGCCCGGCCCGCCTCCACCGGGTTCACGCCCCCGCCTCCATCCCCGCGGCCAGGGCGGCGGGGGCCACGGCGAAGGGCAGGTGCTTGAGCACCCCTTCCTGGTTGAGGAGGGGCTCCTCCGCCTTGATCCCCCTGGCGGGGAGGTCGGCGTAGCGGATCTGGTTGGAGCCATGTAGCCGTAAATGATGTCGGGCTTGCGGAGGACCTCCCGCGTCCGCTCGGCGCCGAAGAGGCCCAGGAAGGCCAGGGCCAAGGCGGCGTAGGCCACCGGGGGACGGGCGGCCAGGTGGGGCCGGACCAGGGCCAGGACCAGGACCAGGAAGGTGGCCAGGACCCCCACCGCCATCTTGACGAAGAAGACGGGCTGGATGGCCTGGGGCAGGCGGAGGAGGGTCTTGGCGTGGTCGTGCAGGCTCGGCACGTACCAGAAGAGGACCAGGGCCACCCCCGCCACCAGGCCCACCAGGCCCACCCGTCCCGCCAGGGGCACCACCTCCTTCCTGGCGGGGTGGTCCTTGGGGAGGCTACCCGCCACCAGGAGGGCGTACAGGGCGGTGAGGGCGAACATGAGCCGAAGCGGGCGAAGAGCATGGGCCAGAAGGAGGGGTTGTAGAAGCCATCCAGGCTCACCCCGGTTTGCAGCCAGGCCCCCGGGGTCAGCTTGAAGCCCAGGATGCCCACGATGATGGCCAGGGTGCCGCTGGCGGCCAGGGCGAGGATGAGGCCGATGCGGGCGTGGGTCTTGGGGCTCACCCGGCCGAAGGTGTAGTAGTAGACGGCGATGCCGAAGACGTCTATGATGAACCAGAACCACTCCGAGGCCCAGTAGAAGACGAAGTTGTGGATGAGGGTGGAGATGCCCCGGGGGTTGCTGGCGGTGACGGAGAACCAGATGCCCACCCCGAACATGGCCCCCAGGGTGTAGGCGAACATGAGGAGCCTCAGGGCCGAGGCCTTCAGATAGTCCGTGAGGTAAGGCTTGCCTTCCAAGAGGGCCTTCCGCTCCACCCACCAGTTGAACCAGGTGGCGGCCACGGTGACGTGGGAGAAGAGGACGTGGGCCACGGCGATGAGGGCGACGATGAAGGCGGAGTGGATGACGAACCCTTCCCAAACCGGATACACTCCAGGACCTCCTTTCCGGGGCCAAACCCCCGAGGGGCAGGCCCCTCGAGGACCATGGTGGGACAGGGGGGAGGGACATCCGTACTTTACCGTGGCCCCGGGAACGAACCCGGGGCTACGAGGAGGGTTGGTCCAGAGGCAGACGCCGCACCCGCACCCTCCGGTCTTCCACCACCACCAGGGCCCCGGCCAGAAGGTCCTCCTCTAGGCCCCTTAGGACGGCCAGGAGGCGCGGTCCCACCGCCTGAGGCCGCAGGTCCCCGGTGGAGAGGACAACGCTAGGGCGGCGGCCCTTGCCCAGGGCGAGCAGGGTGCCCATGTCTTGGTCGTGGGTCAGGAGCACATAGCCTCCCTCGGCGGCGGCCTCGAGGAGCCTCTCGTCCGGGGCCGTGAGGGGGCCCAGGGCCGACCAGTGCACCGTCTCCACCCCCCGCTCCCGGAGGAACTCCACCCACCTCGGCGTGAGGTTCACGTCCACCAAGAGCTTCAGACGGCCACCCCCCGCTCGTCGGCGAGGTAGGCGGCGTACTCCAGGGCGGCGTCTATGTCCTCCCGCTCCAGGTAGGGGTAATCGCGGAGGATCTCCTCGGGGGTCTGGTGGCGCAGCAGGGTAAGGATGGTCCCCACCGTGATCCGCATGCCCCGGATGCAGGGCCTTCCCCCCATGACCTGGGGGTCAAAGGTGATGCGCTCGCGCCAGCCCACGGCCCCATTGTAACTGCGCGAGCCACGGATGGCCGAAGCCGTCAGCTTCCCCGAGATACGGGCTTCGCCCCTGACACGGGCACGGCACTGGCGGTCTTCCCCCCGCCGACGCCCCGTAGGCCCGCTGAAGGACCACGCGGGTGAAGGGGTTTTGCTGCCCCGGCGGTGCTACGGGAGCTGTGGTAGAGCTGAGGAAAGCGGTGGCCGAGGCCCTTGAGAGGCTGCGGGAGCGGATGGGGCAGGGGGTGTCGCAAGGTCTATGCGTGGGCACTTAGCTTAACCGGGCGTCCCCCGCGCCCAGCTTTCCACGGTGGGACGGGGGGGAGGGACATCTGTACTTTACCCTGCCCCGGGAACGAACCCGGGGCCACGGGTGGCCCTCAGGGCAGCTCCGGGCGAAGGCCTCCGCCACCCTGCGAAGGAGGGTGGGGTAGTCCCCAGCCCCCTCCCCCAGGACATCCACCAGCACGGGCTCGAGCCCCAGGTTCCGGGCCACGGCCACCCCCTGCTCCTTGGCGGCCAGGGGGATCAGGAGGTGCCGCACCCCGGCCTCCCTGGCCACCCTTTGGGCCTCGGCCACCGCCCTGGCGCTGATGTCCGGGGAGTCCGGGTTGGGGACGATGTTGTAGAGGACCTTCACCCGTACCGGGAGGTGAAGTAGCGCAAGGG
>BBBL01000232.1 GCA_001311545.1 Thermus kawarayensis JCM 12314
CCACCGTGGGCGGCAGGGCCTCCCGGGACACCAAGAGGCTCCGCCGCTCCCGGGCCGCCCGGGCCATGGGGTCGGGAGAGGAGGCCAGGGCCAGGTGGAGCCCGCTTTTCCCCTCGGTCCACAAGACCTCCTTCCCCTTCACGGTGAGGTGGCCCAGAAGCCTCTCCCCCGCACCAGGGCCACGGTGACCCGGTAAAAGCCAAAGCGTTCGGCCAGGGCCCGGGCCAGGGTCTCCAGCACGGCGTTGGGGTCCAGGGCCCGGGCCACCTCGCGGGCGAGGGTGCTCACGTGGGCCAGGGCCTCCACGTGCCGGGAAAGCCGGGCCAGGGCCTCGTTCCTCTGGGTAAAGAGCTCCCCGTTTTTCAAGGCCAAGGCGGTGAGCTGGGCCAAGAGGGGGAGGAGGGGCTTTAAGGAAGGGGGAACCCCCTCCAAGGTCAACACCCCTCTGGCGGCAAAGCGGGGGCAGGAAGGGCAGACCAGGGGGCGGCTTTCCCGGGTGGCCCGGGGGCGCTCCGTGCACCGTCCCTCGGGGTCGGCCCAGCAGAAGGAGGCCTCCTCCCCCACCACCGGCAGAAGCCACTCCTCCTTGAGCTTCAAGGGCCCCTCGGCGAAGAAAGCCTCCTGCACCGGGCCCTTTTGGTAGAGGGGGAGGGCGATGGCCGAGACCGTGTAGTGCCGCCCCCTTCCCGAGGCTACCTCCCCCACCAGCTCCCGCATCTCGGGGCGGTACAGGAAAAGGGCCGCCCGCTCCACCCCCTCGTCCGTAGCTACCTCCAGGAGGTTCCTGAGGATCTGGGTGGGCTCGAGGTCCTTGAGAAGCGCCCGCTGGAACCGCGCCAGGACCTCCATCTGCCCCACAAGCCGCATCTTGCCCCAATGGTAGCATGGGGCCGGGGTTGCCAGGGGTGGGGCAAAATCTTAGACTGGGTCAAAGAGCGGGCCCCCTGGCCCTCGGAGGTGCGGCATGCCCATAGACTTCAGCCTCACGGAGGAGCAAAAACAGCTCCAGGCCCTGGCCCGGCGCTTCGCCAAGGAGGTCATCCTCCCCGTGGCCCGGGAGTACGACGAGAAGGAGGAGGTTCCCTGGCCTATTATAGAAAAACTCCATGAAGTTGGCCTCCTGAACGCCATCGTCCCGGAGGAGTACGGGGGGATGGGCCTCAAGATGCTGGACGAGGTCATCGTGGGGGAGGAGCTGGCCTACGCTGCATGGGCATCTACACCATCCCCATGGCCAGCGACCTGGGCATCACCCCGGTGCTCCTGGCGGGGACCCACGAGCAGAAGGAGCGCTTCCTCAGGCCCCTCACCGAGAAGCCCGCCCTCGCCGCCTTCGCCCTCAGCGAGCCCGGAAACGGCTCCGACGCCGCCGCCTTAAAGACCAGGGCCGTCCGCCAGGGAGACCACTACGTCCTAAACGGCACCAAGATGTGGATCTCCAACGGCGGGGAGGCGGAGTGGGTGGTGGTCTTCGCCACGGTGAACCCCGAGCTCCGCCACAAGGGGGTGGTGGCCCTGGTGGTGGAGAAGGGCACGCCGGGCCTTAAGGCGGTGAAGATCCACGGGAAGATGGGGCAAAGGGCCAGCGGCACCTACGAGCTCGTCTTTGAGGACGTGAGGGTGCCCGTGGAAAACCGCCTGGGCGAGGAGGGAGAGGGCTTCAAGATCGCCATGCAGACCCTGAACAAGACCCGCATCCCCGTGGCCGCGGGGAGCGTAGGCGTGGCGAGGCGCGCCCTGGACGAGGCCATAAGGTACGCCAAGGAGCGGGAGGCCTTCGGGCAGAAGATCGCGGGCTTCCAGGCCATCCAGTTCAAGCTGGCGGACATGTACATCGGCCTGGAGACCGCCCGCACGTACACCTACTACGCCGCCTGGCTCGCGGACCAAGGCCTTCCCCACGCCCACGCCAGCGCCATCGCCAAGGCCTACGCCTCGGAGATCGCCTTTGAGGCCGCCAACCAGGCCATCCAGATCCACGGCGGTTACGGCTACGTGCGGGAGTTCCCGGTGGAGAAGCTTCTCAGGGACGTGAAGCTCAACCAGATCTACGAGGGGACCAACGAGATCCAAAGGCTCATCATCGCCAGGTACATCCTGGCGGAGTGAGGAGGTGAGGGATGAAGTTTGTGGCGGTGATCCGGCAGGTGCCCGACGGCGAGAGCAGGCTTAAGGTCCAGGGGGACCGGGTGGACCTCTCCGGGGCCACGATGATCCTGGACCAGATGGACGAGTACGCGGTGGAGGAAGCCCTCCGCCTCAAGGAGAAGCACGGAGGGGAGGCGGTGGTGGTGGGCTTTGGCCCCGAGCGCACCGAGGAGGCCATCCGCACCGCCTTGGCCATGGGGATGGACCGGGGGGTCCACGTGGTCTTTGAGGGCTACGCCGACCCGGTGGCCGTGGCCCTGGCCCTAGCGGAGGTGCTCAAGGAGGAGGCCCCCACCCTGGTCCTCACCGGGGGGCAGCAGGCGGACTGGGACAGCCAGGCCCTGGGGGGCGCCCTGGCGGAGGCCCTAGGGGTGCCGGTGGTGGCCTGGACCACCGCCCTCGAGCTGGAAGGGAACACAGCCAAGGCCAAGCACGACCTGGACGAGGGGGCGGAGTGGGTGCGGGTGAGGCTCCCCGCCGTCTTCACCACCCAGCAGGGCCTGAACGAGCCCCGCTACCCCACCCTGCCCGGCATCATGAAGGCCAAGAAGAAGGAGATCCGCAAGGTACAGGCGGCGGTGGCCCCCAGGGTGGAGCTTTTGGGCCAGGAGATCCAGGAAAAGGCCAGGCTCGGCAGGATCCTGGACGGCAAGGACCCCGTGCAGGCGGCCCAGGAGCTGGTGCGGCTTCTCCACGAGGAGGCCAAGGTCATCTAGGAGGTGCCCATGGTTCTGGTGGTTCTGGATCACGACGGGAGCAGGCTAAGGAAGGGGAGCCTCGAGGCCCTCACCCGGGCCGTAGGCTGGCCGAGGCCCTGGGGGAGAAGGTGGCCGGGGTCCTCCTCGCCGAGGAGAAGGCCCCCCTGGAGGAGGCCCGCAAGCACGTGGGGACCTCTACACCGCCACCCTAGGCCCCTACACCGCCGAGAAGTGGGCGGCGGGGGTCCTGGAGGCGGCCAAGGGAGGCGCGAAGGCGGTGGTGGCCCCCTCCTCGAGGCAGAGCCGCACCTACCTGGGCCGGGTGGCCTACGCCCTGAAGGCGGGGCTTCTGGAGGACACCCTGGACTCCTGGGCCGAGGGAGACCAGGTCTACGCCACCCGCTACGCCTACCTGAACCGGGTCACGGAGAAGGTGCGGGCCGCCCTCCCCGTGGTCCTCACGGTGAAGCCCAACACCACGCCCCTGGCCGAGCCCCTTGCGGGAGAGGCCGAGGTGGTGGCCCTCTCCGTCCCCCAGGTGCCCACGGTGGAGGTGCTGGAGCGCCTCCAGGAGGAGAAGAAGGGCGTCTCCCTCGCCGAGGC
>BBBL01000233.1 GCA_001311545.1 Thermus kawarayensis JCM 12314
CCACCGCCACCAGGGCGTCCGCCCCGGCCTCCACCGCCTTCTTCCCGTGCCTCAGGCCCACCCACGTCGCACCAGACCACCCCCCCGTAGGCCTTGACCCGCTCCACCACCGGGGTGGGGTCCCCCAGGGAGGTGACCACCAGGGGGACCTTGCGCTCGGCCACGGCCTTTAGGTCCTCCTCGAGGCGGGGGTTGTCCTTCAGGATGAGGTTAACCCCAAAGGGCACCCCCTGGGGAAAGCCCTCCAGAAACTCCCGGAAAGCCTGGTGGGTGCGGAAGTTGAGGCTGGGGATAACCCCAATCCCCCCCGCCTCGGCCACCGCCTGGAGAAGCCTGGCCCCGGAAACCAGGAACATGGGCGCGGCCACGATGGGGTAACGGATCCCCAGCATCCTAGTGATGGCGGTCTCCATGGGGGAGATTTTACCGGGTTCAAGGATAATCGGGAGGTGGAACCGGGCCGCTCCTTAAGGCTCGCCATCTGGGAAGGCACCCTTTCCGTCCTCTTCCTCAACTGGAGCACGGGAGTGATCCTCACGGGCTACGCCCTGGCCTTGGGCGCTCCCCCCAAGCCCTGGCCCTTTTGGGGGGCCTTCCCTTCCTGGCCCAGCTTCTGGCTCCCCTGGCCCTTTTCCTGGAGGGAAGCCGCAAGGCCTGGAGCATGCGTCTGAACCTCCTGAGCCGGGGACTCTTCCTGCCCGCCATCCTGGCGCCTTTCCTGCCGGAGGCTACCGTACCCGGCTTGCTGGTCTTCGCCGGGCTTTCCCAGCTCCTCGCCGCTCCCGTGGGGGTGCTTTGGCTCTCCTGGATGGCCGATCTGGTCCAGGAGGAAAAGCGGGGGCGCTACTTTGGCCTGCGCAACGCCCTCCTGGGCCTGGTGGCCACCTTGGGCAACCTCTTGGGAGGGGCGGTGGCCGACCGCCTCCCTCCCCCTCCGGTTACCAGGCCGTCCTCCTCCTGGGGGTAGCCCTGGGACTCCTCGCCCTTCTCCTCCTCCGCCTGCAGGCCGAGCCTCCTCCCCCGGCCAGCCCGGCGCCCCTTCCCGCCCTCGAGGCCGCCTGGCGGGACCGAGGCTACCGCCGCTACCTGGGCCTCGTCCTTACCTGGTACCTGGCGGTGATGGTGGGGGGGCCCTACGTGGTGCCCTACTTTCTCGGGGTGGGCGGCCTCTCCATGACCCAGGTGGGCCTCTGGACGGTGGTTTCGGCGGTTTCCGGCCTTTTCTTCGGCCCTATGTGGGGGCGCCTCGCCGACCGGGAAGGCCACGGAACGGTCCTCTTTCGCGCGGGGCTCGTGGCCGCTCTGATGCCCCTTCTCTGGCTCTCCGGTTCCCGGGCGTTTCCCTGGCCCATCTGGCTTGCGGCCGTGGCCGACGCCCTGGCCTGGAGCGGCCTCAACACCGCCTTGGTCAACGTGGTCCTGGCCCGTTCCCCTAAGAACCTACGCAGGGGATACCTGGCCCTCTTCTGGCTGGCCTTGGGGCTAGGAGGGCTTCTCGGAAGCCTCCTGGCGGGCCAGGTGGCCCGCCTCCCTGGGGGCCCAAGCCCCTACCACCTGCCCATCCTGGTCTCCATGGGCCTAAGGCTTCTCCTGGTCTGGCGTTTCCGCCCCTAGACCCTTGCGCCGCATCTCCCCCCACACCCCCCGCTTGCGCCACACCTGGAAGGTGGCCCAAAAGCGCACCAAAGCCAAGGCCTGGCGGTAACCGAGCCCCTCCACCACGCTCAAAAGGAGGAGCCAAAGCCGGTCGCGGAACCGGGGATAGCGCTTAAGGAGTAAGGTCTCCATGCCCACGGCCAGCTGGGAAAGGAGGATCCCGTAGCCCACGGCCAGGAGAAGGAACAAAAGGGCGAACTCCGGGTTGAGCAGGCCTAAAAAGTGGAAAAGGGGAAGGGCCAGATACCCCACCACCTCCACCACCGGGGCCAGGGCCTCAAAGAGCAGGAAGTAGGGCATGGCCACAAGCCCAAGCCGCCCGTACCGGGGGTTAAAGAGCATGGCCCGGTGAATCCAAAGCACCTCCCAAAGCCCCCGGTGCCAGCGGTCCCGCTGCCGCCTCAGGGTGGCCCAGTCCGAGGGCACCTCGGTGTAGCAGATGGGGTCTGGGGTGTAGAGGATGCGGTACGCCCTTTCCTCCTCCCGGGCCCGGCGGTGGAGGCGCACCACCAGCTCCATGTCCTCTCCCACGGTGTCCGTGCGGTACCCCCCCACCCTAAGGGCCTCCGCCCGGCGGAAAACCCCAAAGGCCCCGGAGATGATGAGGAGGGCGTCCATGGCGCTCCAGCCCGCCCGCCCCAGGAAGAAGGCCCGGGCGTACTCAATGACCTGCATCTGCTCCAGGAAGCTCCCGGGAAGGCGCAGGGCCTCCACCATCCCCTCCCGCACCACGGCCCCGTTCAGGGGCCTTATGGTCCCCCCCACGGCCAGGACCCGGTCGTCCTCCAGGAAGAGCCGGCTCGCCCGGAGGAGGGCCTGGGCGTCCAGGAGGCTGTCGGCGTCCACGGCGCAGAAGAGGGGGTAGCGGGCCAGGTTGAGCCCGGCGTTTAGGCGTCGGCCTTGCCCCGTTCTCCTTGTCCACCACCAGGAGGTTGGGGTAGCGGAGGGAGCGATAGACCCCCCGGATGGGCTGGGTGGGGACCACCCTGCGAAAGGCCGCCTCCACCGGCACCAGGTGGAAGGCCTCCTTGAGCACTTCCAGGGTGCGGTCCTTGGGCCCATCCGCCACCACGATGACCTCAAACTCCGGGTAGTGGAGGGCCAGGAAGGAGCGCACCGAGGCGGCGATGGTTTTCTCCTCGTTGTAGGTGGGCACGAGGATGGAAACCGGGAGATAGGCCTCCCGCTCCAAAAGGTCCTTAAGGGCCAGTTCGGAAAGCTCCCGGGCGTAGCGGGCCACCATGCGGATGCCAAAGAGGGCGAAGAGGGCGTAGAGGAGGTTAAGGAGGGCGAAGTACCAGAGAACGAGGACCTGGTAGGCGAAAAGCAGGGAGTGAAGAAGGTTCACGCCGCCTCCCTTAACACCTGCTGGGCCATGGCCCGGCCGTAAGGGTCGGGGTGGGCCCGGGCGGCCTCGGCCAGGGCTTCCAGGCCGAGTTCCCTAAGCCCCTCGGCCGCCGCCCGACGCACGTAAAAGGAGGGATCGTAAAGGGCCTTCCACAGGGCCCTCCGGGCCAGGGTCTTCCCGAGGAGGGGAAGAAGCCTGGTGGCCTGGAGCCGCAAGTACTCCTCGGGGGCCTGCAGGTGGGCGAGAACCACCTCCTCCAGGCCCGAAGGCACAAAGCCCAGGCGCCAAAGGCCCGCAAAGCCGCCGCCCGCAGCTCGGGGTCGGGGTCTTGGAGGAAACGGGCCACCTCCTCTCCCAGGGAAGCGAGCTTGAGGCGGCCCACAGCCTCCAGGGCCGCCCAGCGCTCCTCCCCCCCACCTTCGGACAAAAGGCGCTGCAAGGCCG
>BBBL01000234.1 GCA_001311545.1 Thermus kawarayensis JCM 12314
GGCTGCCCGGGCCCTGGGCCGAGCACCCCGAGCCCGGGGTGGGGGCCATCGCCTCGAGGCGGGCCGCTGAGCTCTATGGCCTGGAGATCCTGGCGGAGAACATAGAGGACTACCCCCACAACTACACCCGCTTCTTCGTCATCGGGCGCGAGGAGGCCAAAAAGGGGGAGGGGCCCTACAAGACCAGCATCGTCTTCGCCGTGCGCCACCGCCCCGGGGGGCTTTTGGAGGCCCTTTCGGTCTTCGCCGAAGCCGGGGTCAACCTCACCAAGCTGGAGTCCAGGCCCCGCCGGGACAGGCCCTTCAGCTACCTCTTCTACCTGGACCTCGAGGGCCACCTGGAGGACCCAGGCCCCGCCCAGGCCCTCCTGGGCCTCCTAAGGCGGGCGGCCTTCCTAAAGGTCCTGGGCTCTTACCCCGCTTACCAAAACGGCTCCTAAGTGCCCGCGCTTGGCTCTGCGGCATGAGGGCCTCTACCTGAAGGTCCAGGAAAGCCCCTTTCTCCCTGTTTCCTTCGCCCTACCGGCTCGGAGAAGGCTGCCTAGGGACCTTTTACCGGGGCCCCCGTGCTGGCCCAAGCCAGCATGGTGGTATTAGCCCGCCCGGACGTCCACCACCTTTTCCCCCGCGGCCCTCAAGCGTCCGGGACCTTCTCCACCTCCTCCCCCACCACCCGCATCACCAGGCGCTGGTAGCCGGGAGGTGGGCCGCCGTGGCGATGGAGACGATGTTGGCCGGGGGCACGGCCTGGGCCATCTGCGCCAGGGCCCCGGGCACGTCGGGGATGTCCACGGTGATGCGAAGCCCCCCAAGCTTCAGGCCCAAGACCTCAATAAAGGCCCGAAGCACGTCGGTCACGGTGATGATCCCCACCAGCCTCTCCCCCTCCATCACCGGCAGGCCGCCGATCTTCTTCTCCTCCATGAGAAGGGCCGCCTTCTCCAAGGGCTCCTCGGCCCCCACGGTGACCACGGGCTTGGCCATCACCTCCTGCACCGTGAGCTTGGAGAGGAGGTAGTTCAGCTCCCACACCGAGAGGGTGGTGGCCTTGGAGGGCATGGCGTCCTTCAGGTCCTTGTCCGTCACCAGGCCGATGAGCTTCCCGTCCTTCACCACCGGAAGGCGGCGGAAGCCCCTGTGCTTCAAAAGGTTTATGGCTTCCAACACGGGGGTATCAGGGGCCACGGTGAGGGGGTCCTTGGTCATCCAGTCCCGGACCAGCATGGTTCACCTCCGCCTCCAGTCTAGCCGGAAGCCTGGTGAAAAATGTCCCCGGACGGGGAAAGGCCCATCCGGAGCCGCGGTGGGGCGCTCAGCGCAGGTTGGCCCCCAGCACCGTGCGGCCAAACCGGCCGCCGCCAAAGGCGTAGAAGTACTCCCCGTCCACGAAGAAGCCGGTGCGGGGGTCCAGGAGGAACTCCACCCCCAAGGAGAGGTGGAGCCCCACCTCCCCTGCGCCGCCGAAATAAGCGCCCAGGCCCCCGCCGAAGTAGGGGCGGATGCCCCTGAGGTCCCGGTCCAGCTGGCCCAGGTCGGGCTTGAAGAGCACCTCCCCGGCCACCAAGGCGCTGGGGCCCGGGAAACAGGTCCCCGAAGGCGCGGAAGGCCAGGTTCCGCTCCAGGGGGGTCTCGAGGCCGAGCCCCAGCCCCGGCCCGGGGCTAGGGAGGGAAAGGCGGAAGGAAACCGCCCGCTGGGCCGACGCCAGGCCGCTTAGGGCAAGGAAGAGGAGAAGCCACACCGCTTTGCGCATACCCACCTCCGGGCACCCATCCTACTCCCCCTCGCCCCCAAAGGGAAGGAAGCCTCCTCTCACCTCGGCCTAACCCTGGGCCCGTAAGCTTTACCCCATGAAGCGGCTTTCCCTTCTGGCCCTCTTCCTGGCCCTCGGCGCCCTCCTCACCCCCCTGCTGGCCCAGAACAAAAGCGTGGCCACCCGCGTGGGCTTCGTGGATGCCGATGCCTCATCCAGGCCCACCCCGACTACAAAAAGGTCCAGGACCTCCAGGCCCAGGCCCGCAAGGAACTCGCCCCCCTGGAGGAGAAGCTCAAGCCCCTGGACCAGAAGATCCGCTCCGGCCAGGCCACGGCCAAGGAGCGCCAGGACTACGAGGCCCTGACCAAGACCTACCAGGACACCCTCAAGAAGTGGCAGGAGCGGCAGAACCCCGTGCTCAAGCCCATCCTGGAGGAGGTGGACCAGGCCATCGCCAAGGTGGCCAAGGCCCAGGCTTCGCCGTAGTCATGAGCCGGCAGGTGGCGGCCCAGTCGGGCCTGGTGGTCTACGCCGACGAGGACACCGACCTCACCCAGGCGGTCATCAAGGAGCTTAAGCGCTAGCCTTCCCCGCCTAAGACCCCCTGGGGCCTCTGCCCCAGGGGTTCGGCCCTTTATAATGGCTCCGATGGCTAAGCGGAAGCCCGCCGCCAAACCCCTTCCCAACCGCGACCTCGAGGCCTGGTCCGCCGCCCTAGGGGCGCTGGGATTCTTTCTCCTCCTCCCCTTGGGGGTTTCCACGGGCGCCTCGGGGCCTTCCTCAAGGCCCACTTCTACGGCCTCCTCGGGCTTACCGCCTACCTCCTGGCCCTGAGCCTCTTTCCCCTGGCCTACGCCTCTACCGCCGCAAACCCTTAAAGCCCCTCCTGCGGCACCTCCTCTTCCTCCACCTCCTGGCCTTCAGCTCCTCCCCCTCCTGGGGCCCCTTTCCGGAAAGCTGGGCCAGGGGTGGAGGACGGCCCTGGAGGCCAAGGCCGGCCTCCTTGGCTCTCCCTCCCCCTCCTCTTGGCCTCCCTGGTGGTGGACCTCTGGCGGGGCAGGCCCCCTTTCCACCTGCTCCTCTCCGCCTTCCGCCTCGGGGTAGAGGGGGTGCGCAAGGGGCGCTATGGCTTAAGACCCTCCTCCTAAGGCGGCGGATCGGGGTCCTGGCCCGGCTCTACCCCGAGCACGCCGCCCTCAAGGCCCTGGCCCAGAGCCTCGGCCCAAGGGAGCTCCCGGAGGTGGAAAGGCCCTGCAAAGCTTCCTCCAGGAACGCGCGGGGGAGCTGGAAAGGCGCCTGGCCGAGGAGGAGCGCCCCCTTCTTCCCAGGCTCCAGGCCCTCCTCCAGGCCCTAAACCGCCCCCTGGCCGGGGAGGGCCCCTTGAGGGACGCCTTGGAGGAAAGGCGGGCCGCCCTTCTCCTCGAGGCCCAGGCCCTCCTCGCCCGCATCAGGGGCCTCTCCGAACCGGTTCGGGTGCGGGCGAGCCTAAAGGGGCTCCTTCGGGGAAGGCGCCTCCTTTGGGAAAGGCAGGCCCGGTGGGAGGAGGCCTCCGGGCTTGTGGAAGACCTGGAGGCCCGCTTCCAGGAGTTTTCCCGCTGGCTCCGCTTCCTGGAGGCCCATCCCGAGGCCCAAAGGGAGGGCCTGCGGGCCCTCCTCACCGGCACCCC
>BBBL01000235.1 GCA_001311545.1 Thermus kawarayensis JCM 12314
GGAGGAGAGGGCCAGGAGGCGCTCCAGCCAGCGGTGGCGCTCAAAGAGGTCCAGGGCGCGGGCCAGGGCCTCGGCCACCGCCCGCAGCAGGGCTTCCTCCCCGGGGCCAAAGCTCCGCGCTCTCAGGCAGTCGTCCACCCCCAGGAAGCCCCAGAGGGCCCCGTCCACGAACACGGGCACCACCAGGAGCTTCGGATCTCCTGGGCCTCCAGGAGGGGCCGCTCGGCCTCGGGGAAGGTGCTCACGGGCCGGCCCGCACCGCCCGGCCCTCCAGGAAGGCCTGGAGCCAGCGGCCGTAGCCCGCTTCCACCACGGGGAGGTTCTGGAGGGCGGGGTTCTGGAGCTCTGGGGTGGCCTCCGGGCCCGCCCACTCGGCCAGCTGGGAGGTGTACCAGGTCCCCTCCCGCACCTCCAGGCGGAAGAGGTAGGCGCGGTGGGCCTTTAGGGCTTCTCCCAGGAAGCGCAGGGCCTCGGGGAGGCCCTGAAGGCCCTGCCGCAGGAGGGACAGGAGGGCCTGGGCGAAAACCGGTACATGCCCCCCGCTCATAACCAGACCCGGTAAAGCATACACCCGACACCCGAAGGGCGGGCTCCGGGGCGGTCTTTACAGGCCTTCCACCAGCAGGGGAAGCCCCCGGGCCTTGGCCTGGTACATGCGGGTGTCGGCGGCGGAGAGGAGGGCATCGGCGGTGGTGCCGTCTTCGGGAAAGGTGGCGAGGCCGATGTTCACCCCCAGGCAGAGCCCCTCAAAGCAGAGGGCCTCTATGGCCCGGGCGTAGCGGAGGGCCGCTTGGTGGCCCCTTCCTTCCCCGTGTGGGGGAAGAGGGCGGCAAACTCGTCCCCGCCCCAGCGGAAGACCCGGTCCCCGTTCCGCCTTTCCCGCTGCAGGGCCTCGGCCACCTTTAGGAGGGCCAGGTCCCCCACGGCGTGGCCCAGGCGGTCGTTCACCGGCTTGAAGCCCCGGAGGTCCATCACCGCCAGGGAAAGGGGGTAGCCGTAGCGTTCCGCCCGTTTGAGCTCCTCCAGGAAGGCCCGCTCAAAGGCCCGGCGGTTGGGGAGGCCCGTGAGGGGGTCGGTGAGGGCGGCCTCCTCTAAAAGCCTCCGGGTGCGGGTTTCGTGGAGGAGGGTGGCGAGGGGGGCGGCGAAGAAGCGGGCGGCTTCAGGGAGTCCTCCCCGAAGGCCTGGGGGTCGTGGAGGTTGTCCAGGTTGAGGTAGGCCAGGACCTCCCCCTTGTAGGGGACGGGCAGGCAGAGGTTGGCCCGGATCTCCGTGGCCCTTCCCGCCCGGTCTATAACCTCGGGGGGTGCGGTCTTGTGGCTGATCTCGGCGATGGGCCGCTCCTCCACGCTCATGAGCCGGGGCTCGCCCTGCCTCGCCCGTTCCTCGGGGTGGCCGTACCAGAGGAGCATGCCCTCAGGGGGGAAGGCGATGGCCTTAAGCCTTCCAGGTCGTACCCCACCGCCGCCCGGAAGCGGTAGACGCCCTCCTCCAGCACCAGGAGGCTTCCCGCCTCGGACCCGGGGACCTGGCGGATGGCCTCCTCCAGGACCTCCTGGTACAGCTCCTCCAAGGGTTTTTCCAAAAGATCCAGGAAGAGGCGGTTGACCCCTTGGTGCCGCTCCGTCTCCTGTAGGCGCTCCAAACCCAGGCCCAGGGTGCGGGAGGCCAGAAGGAGGAGTTCCTCCTCGCTCTTGCGCCAAAGCCTCTCCTCCCTCTGCCCGAGGACCAGCACCCGGCGGCTCCTTCTGGCCCCTAAGGAGGGCACGGGGATGGCGGCGAAGGTCCGCCAGCCCAGGGCCTTGAGGGCGGGCACCACCCGGGCCTCCTCGGCGTAGCGGGCGGTGAAGAGGGGGCTTGCCGTCTCGTAGACCTGCCAGGCGAGGCCCACGCCGTAGGGGAGGCCTTCCCGGAGGATCTTTAGGAGGCTTTCCTCGTGCACGCCCACGTGGGCCAGGCTTACCATGCGGCCGCCCCGGGCCTCCCAGAGGGTTCCGGCCTCGAGGCCCAGGGCCTCCACCAGGAGGGCCAGGGCCTTTTCCGCCGCCTGGGCCAGGGTGGGGGCGCTTTGGAGCCTTGCGGAAAGCTCTGCCTGGAGCCGCCTTTCCTGGAGGTCCGCAAGCTGGTCCAGCTGCAGGCTTACCGCCTGGGCGAAGCGCTTTAGGCCCTCCACCTCCTCGGGGAGAAAGGGGCGGTCCCTTTCCAGGTTCAAGACGGCCACCACCTCCCCCCGCTCCAGGAGGGGGAGGGAGAGCTCGCTTTGGGTGGTGAGGCCGGGGATGCCGATGTAGGTGGGCTCCTTGCGCACGTCGCACGTGCACGGGACTGCCCTCCCTGAAGGCCCACCCGATGACCCCCGTGTCGGCCACCTCCTGGAGGGGCAGGGGCGGGGAACTGGCCAGGAGGCGGAAGCCCCGGCCTGTGGGAACCCAGACCCCCACCTGGCCCCCTTGGCCCAGGAGGGCGAGGCGCTCGGGGAGGCCTCGCAGGAGGGTTTCGCGGCTTTCCGCCTGGGGGAGGGCTTCCAGGGCCTCGGCCAGGAGGCGCTGGGCCCGGGCCAGGCTCCTGGCCCGGCGGTGGGCCTGGCGGAGGCCTTCCCCCACCTGGTGGGCGAGGAGGGCCGAGAGGAGGAGGATCCCCACCGCCATGAGTCAAAGCCAGGGAAGGGGGCGAGGACGAGGAGGGAGAGGGCGGAGAGGAGAAGCCCGTACCCCAGGCCGTAGGCGCTGGCCACGATGGCCACGGCGATCATGAACCAGGGGAGGGCGTAGAGGTCCGGGTAGCCCAGAAGGCCCACCCCAATCCCCAGGAGGAAGGCGCCTGCGGCCACGGCCAGGTAGAGCGGGGTCATATTTGCGCCACTTTACCCCATGAGGGGCGTGGCGCTAGGGGGTCTTGGCCAGGGCCAGGTAGGCCAGGGCCCTTTCCGCCGCCCTCTTTCCCGAGCGCACCACCTCGGGAAGCCCCACCCCTTCCAGGTAGTTCCCCGCCAGGAAGAGCCCCGGGGCCTTGAGGAGGGCCATCTCCAGGCGCTCCACCCGCTCCAGGTGGCCCACCCGGTAGCCCGGCATCCCCTCGGGGAAGCGGAAGGCGAAGGTGTGGCTCGGGCGCACCTCCCGGCCCAGGAAGCGCCTCAGGTCCTCCAGGGCCACCCGGGCCAGTTCGGCCTCGGAAAGCCGGGCCACCTCCCCCGAGAGGTAGGCCCGGACCAGGCTAAAGCCTCCGGGGCCCGGTGGGGCCACTTCTTGTGGGTCCAGGTGAAGCCCCGCACCCGGTACCCCTCCCCCCCCCGCGATGAGGAGGCCGTGGCCCGCCACCGGCAACGCCTCCTTGAAGGCCAGGCTCACCGTGGCCGCCGGGGCGTGGGGGATGCCCTTGAGGAGGGCCGTGGCCTCGGGGAGGAAGGGCCTGAGGAGGG
>BBBL01000236.1 GCA_001311545.1 Thermus kawarayensis JCM 12314
CGAGGGTCGTTGTGGAATACTGACCCCGGGAAGGGGGTTTCAAACCCTCATAGGTACGGTCAAAACCTGCGCTTCGCCTTTGTCTCGGCTTTCATGATGGCGTTCGCGTTTCAAACCCTCATAGGTACGGTCAAAACGGGCTTATCGCCTCTCCCATCATGTGGGTTCTCGGCAAGTTTCAAACCCTCATAGGTACGGTCAAAACTGGAGAGGAGGGCGGAGTGAACCTGCAGGAGCGCATCCGGGTTTCAAACCCTCATAGGTACGGTCAAAACAGGAGCCACCACGAAAGGCCGGCCAGGGCAAAGGGTTTCAAACCCTCATAGGTACGGTCAAAACACTGATCTTAGTAACTACTGTACTTAGTAGTTGTTTACGTTTCAAACCCTCATAGGTACGGTCAAAACTCATACGCTGTTAATATCTTCTGTAAGTCATAGTTGTATGCAAGTTTCAAACCCTCATAGGTACGGTCAAAACTCCTCCTCTTTTCTCCGGGGAGGAGGGGCTAGGCCAGGGTTTCAAACCCTCATAGGTACGGTCAAAACTCTAGATTGCGTATGGGTTTAGCTGACTTTAGCCAGCGTTTCAAACCCTCATAGGTACGGTCAAAACGCCGTTCAGCCCGCTCATCGGCGCCAAGGTGGACGAGGTTTCAAACCCTCATAGGTACGGTCAAAACTCCGCGGGAGCGTGATAGCGTTCGGAGAGGCGATCGTTTCAAACCCTCATAGGTACGGTCAAAACTCCTGAACCTTTCCCGCCCCGACCTCGCTCAGGTGCGTAGTTTCAAACCCTCATAGGTACGGTCAAAACGGAGGTGCCATGTACAGGTTAAACCACCATATCTGGAGGTTTCAAACCCTCATAGGTACGGTCAAAACCGCCTTCGCCTGGTACGTGGGGGTGGGTGGCTGACCCGTTTCAAACCCTCATAGGTACGGTCAAAACACTCTGGTATCTCGCCGCGCACTTGCTGGCAAGGATGGCGTTTCAAACCCTCATAGGTACGGTCAAAACCAGGGCCATCGAAAGCTCAGCGAGGGAGAGCGCAACGAGTTTCAAACCCTCATAGGTACGGTCAAAACCCTTAACATCCCCTACAGCACGCGCGCCTCTCATGAGACTCTAATCCCGGTTTTCAAGAACCCCTGCGGCCGAACGGGGAAGCTCCGGCCACCTGAGCCTCAGGATAAGGGGCCGGGGGTGTTGCGTCAACCCCCCGATGAAGCCAGCTTAACGAAGGCGGTAGGGCACGTAGGAGACCTCTCCTATAAGGTGTTTTTCCAGCTTGTAAAGCTCTAGGCGGAGGGTGGTGCGGTAGGAGACGGAACGACGCAGGGTGAGATGCCGGTAGGTGGTCTGGAGGGTTTTCTCCCACTCTTCCACCACCAGCCGTCTCCCTGCTTCTGACAGGAAGACGCCGTCCCCTTCCCGGAGAAAATGGCCCGCTCTGATCTGTCCCCGTCGCACGAGGCGGAAGATGAGGCGATCCACCAGAACGGGCTTGAAGACCTCCGCCACGTCCAGGTTGAGGGAGTGGCGCCGATAGTTGGCCTCGTGGAGGAAGCCGATCCTGGGGTCCAGGTGGGTCTGGTAGATCTGGGCGAGGACCGCCGTGTAGAGGAGGCTGTTGCCGAAGCTGACCAGGGCGTTCACCGGGTCTTTGGGCGGTCTCCGGCTCCGCTTTAGGGCCCACTCTTCTCCCAGTAGGGTCTCCCAGGTGTCGTAGTAGGCTTCCCGCGCCTGCCCCTCGAGGGCCATCAGCTCCCCCACGCTTCCCGCTTCCTCTACTTGGGGGAGAAGGCGGTCCAGGAAGTCCAGGGCCTCCTCTACCTCCTTCCCCCTGGTCCCCTCTTTGCGCAGGAGGCGCCGGAGGTTCTCCAAGCTCCAGCCACGAAGCGCCGGGCCAGGTCCAGCCTGCGCCGCCCGTCCAGGTAGTGCTCCGCCTGGCGCAGGGTGAGGTATCCGCTCAGGAGATGCTCCCTGGGATAGAAGGAGCCCACGTAGTAGCCGAAGCGGTTGAAGAAGTGAAGCAGGATCCTCTTCTGCGCGGCAAACTCCAGGAAGCGTTTGTTCAGCTCCACCTCGCCGAAGAGGTAGAGCTCCGAGACCTGCTCCACGGGCAGGTGCCGCTTGCGCTCCTCCGTTTCCAAGACGATGGTGTTGGCCACGCGCCCAAGCCTGCCCGAGGCGAAGACGTACACCGGCTTAGCCATCCTCTTCCCCCACGAAGCAGAACTCAAAATAGGCACACCCTGAGCAGGCGGGAATCCTCTTCGGGGGTGGGGGTGCGGGCTGTGCCAGGAGCTCCTGCAGGGCCTCTTCCGCCTCCCGCACCCGGGCTTCCAGCTCGGGGGTGAGGGCCACCCGCTCCACCCGCCTCTCCTCGGGGTAGCGGAGTTCTCCTTGGGCCTCGAGGCCCATCTCCCTGAGCCGCAGGAGGTAGTAGCCGAGCTGGAGGAGGTGGGCTTCCCTCTCCCCCGAGCTTCGCTTCACCTCGGCCACCACCAGGGTTTTCCCGCCCCGGCCCAGGAGGTCCAGCCGCATCCCGGGCAGGGCCACCTCCTTGCGCTCTCGGGAATAGCTCCTTTCCTGGAGGAGTCTGCCCAGGGCCAGAAGCTCGTGCTCGGGGAAGGGCTCCAGGGCGTGTCCCATGAGCCAGGCTTCCCGGGGGCAGACCCCGAAGTACCCGAACAGGGTGGCCGTCAGAGGAACTGGTCCATCTCCCACAGAAACCCCACCTCCTCCTGGTAGTAGTCCGCCAGGGCCTCCCGGGGGACGTGCCTCCAGTCCTCCCTGCCGAGAAGGGGCGGGGGCAGGTTCTGGAGGGCCCGCTGCAGGAGGGGGCTTACCGTGTAGGCCTCGAGGCGGGGAAGGAGGCGCCGCACCTCGAGGCGCCGCGCCCTCGGGTCCCTCTCCCGGAAGGCCCCCTCCAGCTCCCGGAGGAGCCTCGTGGCCTCCTCGTCCCACTCCACGAAGATGGGCAGGGTAGGGGCTCCCTCGGTGAGCCGCAGGCTTCCGAAGGCCCCGTAGTCCAAGGAGGCCAGGCTCTCCAGCTTCTTGCGCCCCTCCGCCTGGCTGATGCCCTCCTCCACCAGGCGGTAGTAGTCCTCGAGGAGGGCGTAGGCCTCCAGGTCGGAAAGCCCCCTTTCCAGGGCCTCCCCCAGGACCCGGCGGGTGCGCTCCAAGAGGATGGCGCCGTAGACCCACTTTCCGCTTCCGCCCTCGAGGTCCAGCACCCAAAGCCGACCCTCCCCCCAGGCTCCCCGGTTCACCCGCCCGCGGTCTGCAGAAGGCTCTCCAGGGGGGCGAAGGCCCGGAAGCCTCCCGGAAGTCCAGGTCCACCCCCGCCTCCACCACCTGGGTGGCCACCAGGGTGAGGGGAAGGCCCGCCCCCAGG
>BBBL01000237.1 GCA_001311545.1 Thermus kawarayensis JCM 12314
TACGGGGCGGTGGGGGCCTTCGGCACGGGGATGGGGGCCACGGACATCGCCTTGGCGGCGGCCAGCGGCCGCACCTGGCTTAGGGTGCCCGAGAGCGTGAAGGTGGTCTTCCGGGGGAGGCTCCCCAAGGGGGCCACGGCCAAGGACGCCGCCCTGGAGATGGTCCGCCTCCTCACCGCCGAGGGGGCCACCTACATGGCGGTGGAGATCCACCTCCTGGACGGGGCGGAGGCCTTCACGCGGGGCGAGCGCATGACCCTGGCCAACCTCACGGTGGAAGCGGGGGCCAAGGCGGGGCTCGTGGTGCCGAGCGGGGAGGTCCTGGAGATGTACCGGGTGCCCGAGTGGTTCTACCCCGACCCCGAGGCCACCTACGCCAAGGAGGTGGAGATAGACCTCTCCGCCCTCACCCCCCGGGTCTCCGTGCCCTTCTACGTGACAACGTCCACGAGGTGGCCGAGGTCAAGGGGAGGCGGGTGGACCAGGTCTTCATCGGCACCTGTACCAACGGGCGCATAGAGGACTTGAGGCGGCGGCCGAGGTGCTTAGGGGAAGGAAGGTGGCCCCGTGGGTGCGGCTTTTGGTGGTCCCCGCAAGCTCCCAGGTCCTGGAGGAGGCGGCCAGGGACGGCACCCTCCTCACCCTCCTGGAGGCCGGGGCCACCCTGGGGACCCTGGGTGCGGCCCCTGCATGGGGCGGCACATGGGGGTTTTGGCCCCGGGGGAGGTGTGCGTCTCCACCTCCAACCGCAACTTCCGGGGGCGCATGGGGGCCCCGGACGCCGAGATCTACCTGGCGAGCCCCCGGGTGGCGGCGGCCAGCGCCGTGGCGGGGTACCTCACCACCCCCGAGGAACTGGAGGAAGCCCATGCCTAGGGTCTTTAAGTTCGGCGACCACGTGAACACCGACGACATCCTTCCCGGAAAGTACGCCCCCTTCATGGTGGGGGAGGACCGGTTCCACCTGTACGCCTTCGCCCACCTGCGGCCCGGCTTCGCGGAGGAGGTGCGCCCCGGGGACCTCCTGGTCTTCGGGCGGAACGCCGGGCTTGGCTCCAGCCGGGAGTACGCCCCCGAGGCCCTAAAGCGCCTGGGCATCCGGGCCGTCATCGCCAAAAGCTACGCCCGCATCTTCTTCCGCAACCTGGTGAACCTGGGGATCGTCCCTTTTGAGTCAGAGGAGGTGGTGGATGCGCTAGAGGACGGCGACGAGGTGGAGCTGGACCTGGAGAGGGGGGTTCTTTTGCGGGGCGAGGCGCGTTTCCAACTCAAGCCCCCGCCTCCCTTCCTCCTGGAGGCGCTCAAGGAGGGCTCCCTCCTGGACTACTACAAGAAGCACGGGCGCTTCCCGGGGGAGTAGACTCTAGTCATGGAGGACCTGGAGATCGTCTGCCCGGTGTGCGGCGAGGCCAGCCTGGTGCTGGCGGAGGACCTGGAAACCCTGGAGGTGGGGGACGTGCTGGAGTGCGAGGCCTGCGGGGCCTTTCTGGAGGTGGTCTCCCTGGACCCCTTGGAGGTGGAGGTGACGGAGGAGGGCCTGGAGGGTTTCTTCGTGGACTGCCCCCGTTGCGGCCACACCTTTGAGGTTTCCGAGGAGGACCAGGGCCAGGAGGTGGAGTGCCCCGAGTGCGGCTTCCGCTTCGTCCCCGACTGGAGCGATGTGGAGGAGGATGAGGAATGGTAGCCACCTGTCCTGAGTGCGGTGCGGAGCTTCGGCTGGAGAACCCGGAGCTTGGCGAGCTCGTGGTCTGCGAGGACTGTGGGGCCGAGCTCGAGGTGGTGGCCTTGGACCCCTTGAGGCTCGAGCCCGCCCCCGAGGAGGCGGAGGACTGGGGAGAGTGATACCACCCCACGCCGGCTTAAGCACCCCGCTCTGGCGAAGGCCAGAGCGGGGCCCTAGGTGGGGCTTTTCGGGAGGCTAGATGCTGGCCATCCTTTACGACCGCATCCGCCCCGACGAGCGCATGCTCTTTGAGCGGGCCGAGGCCCTGGGCCTTCCCTACAAGAAGGTGTACGTCCCCGCCCTCCCCATGGTCTTGGGGGAAAGGCCCAAGGAGCTGGAAGGGGTCACGGTGGCCCTAGAGCGGTGCGTGAGCCAGTCCCGGGGCCTGGCCGTGGCCCGTTACCTCACCGCTCTGGGCATCCCCGTGGTGAACCGGCCGGAGGTCATAGAGACCTGCGGGGACAAGTGGGCCACCAGCGTGGCCCTCTCGAGGGCGGGCCTTCCCCAGCCCAAGACCGCCCTCCTCACCGAGGCCGAGGAGGCCCTTAGGCTCATGGAGGCCTGGGGCTACCCGGTGGTCTTGAAGCCGGTCATCGGGAGCTGGGGCCGCCTCCTCGCCAAGATCACCGACCGGGAGGCGGCGGAGGCCATCCTGGAGCACAAGGAGGTCCTGGGGGGCTTCCAGCACCAGCTCCTTTACCTGCAGGAGTACGTGAGGAAGCCCGGGCGGGACATAAGGGTCTTCGTGGTGGGGGATAGGGCCATCGCCGCCATTTACCGGCGGAGCCAGCACTGGATCACCAACACCGCCCGGGGCGGCAGGCGGAGAACTGCCCCCTCACCGAGGAGATGGCCGAGCTTGCCGTGCGGGCGGCCAAGGCCGTGGGGGGCGGGGTGGTGGCCATTGACCTCTTTGAGTCGGAGAGGGGGCTTTTGGTCAACGAGGTGAACCACACCATGGAGTTCAAGAACTCGGTGCACACCACCGGGGTGGACATCCCGGGGGAGATCCTCAACTACGCGTGGAGCCTGGCCTCATGACGTTACGGGAAGCGGTGGAACACTTGGTGGCGGAGCTTAGGAGGTGGCTCCATGACCGATAAGAAAACCCTCTCCATCGTGGGGGCCTCGGGGTACGCCGGGGGGGAGTTCCTCAGGCTCGCCCTTTCCCACCCCTATCTGGAGGTGAAGCAGGTGACCTCGAGGCGCTTCGCGGGCGAGCCCGTGCACTTCGTCCACCCCAACCTCCGAGGGCGCACGAACCTTAAGTTCGTCCCCCCGGAGAAGCTGGAGCCTGTGGACATCCTGGTCCTGGCCCTGCCCCACGGGGTCTTCGCCCGGGAGTTTGAGCGCTACGCCGCCCTCGCCCCCATCCTCCTGGACCTTTCCGCCGACTTCCGCCTGAAGGACCCGGGGCTTTACCGCAGGTACTACGGGGAGCATCCCCGGCCCGACCTCCTCGGCCGCTTCGTCTACGCCGTGCCCGAGCTCTACCGGGAGGCCCTGAGGGGGGCGGACTGGATGGCCGGGGCCGGGTGCAACGCCACGGCCACCCTCCTCGGCCTCTACCCCCTCCTTAAGGCCGGGGTCCTGAAGCCCACTCCCATCTTCGTCACCCTCCTCATCTCCACCTCGGCGGCTGGGGCCGAGGCCAGCCCGGCGAGCCACCACCCCGAGCG
>BBBL01000238.1 GCA_001311545.1 Thermus kawarayensis JCM 12314
CCTCCGCGAGGAAGCGGAGGCCCGCGCCCAGGCCCTCCGCCAAGAGCTGGAAAAGGAGGTGCGCGCCCGCGCCGAAGCCCTGGAGGCCGAGGGCAGGAGGCGCCTTCAGGAGGCCGAGGAGCGCCTAAGGGCCGAGCGGGAGGAGCTTAAGGCGGAAAGGGAGCGGCTTAAGGCCCTGGGGGAGGAGCTCAAGGCGGAGAGGGAGCGCCTCAAGGAGGAGCGGGAGGAGCTTCGCCGGGAGGCCGAGAGGCTTTCCAAGCGGGGCGAGGCCTTAGACGCCCGGGCCCTCAAGCTGGACGCCTGGAGGAGGCCCTGGCCGGACGGGAGGAGGCCCTGAGGGCCAAGGAGGCGCTCCTGGGGGAGAGGGAGCGGGAGATCTCGGAGAAGCTCCACCAGGTGGCGGGCCTCTCCCCGGAGGAGGCCAGGCGCCTCATCCTGGAGAAGCTGGACCGGGAGCTGGAGGAGGAGAAGGCCCAGAGGGTGCGGGCGGCCTTGGAACGGGCCCGCCTCGAGGCCCGGAGGGAGGCCCAGAAGATCCTGGCCCAGGCCATGCAGCGCCAGGCCTCGGAGACCGCCGCCCAGCTTGCCGTTTCCGTGGTGCCCATCCCCTCCGACGCCATGAAGGGGCGCATCATCGGCCGGGAGGGCCGCAACATCCGCACCTTTGAGGCCCTGACGGGAGTGGACCTCATCATTGACGACACCCCGGAGGCCGTCCTCCTCTCCTCCTTCAACCCCATCCGCCGGGAGATCGCCCGCATGGCCCTGGAGGAGCTCTTGAAGGACGGGCGCATCCACCCGAGCCGCATTGAGGAGGTGGTGGAGAAGGCCAAGCAGGAGATGAAGACCTTCATCTACGAGAGGGGAGAGGAAGGGGCCCTGGAGGCCGGGGTGGTGGGCCTGAAGCCCGGCCTCGTCCAGCTTCTGGGCCGGCTTCACTTCCGCTCCAGCTACGGCCAGAACGTCCTCAAGCACTCCATCCAGGTGGCCCACCTCACCGGGATCATGGCGGCAGAGCTGGGCCTGGACGCCGCTTTGGCCCGGCGGGCGGGGCTTCTCCACGACATCGGCAAGAGCGTGGACCGGGAGGTGGAGGGAAGCCACGTGGAGATCGGCATCGCCCTGGCCCGCCGCTTCGGGGAACCCCCCGAGGTGGTGGACGCCATCGCCCACCACCACGACCCCGAGAACGCCGAGACCCTCTACGCCGTTTTGGTGGCCGCGGCCGACGCCCTCTCGGCGGCGAGGCCGGGGGCCAGAAGGGAGAGCCTGGAGGAGTACCTCCAGCGCCTCGAGGCCCTGGAGCGCATCGCCCTTTCCTTCCCCGGGGTGGAGACGGCCTTCGCCGTGCAGGCAGGCCGGGAGGTGAGGGTCATCGTCAAGCCCGACAAGATCACCGACGCCAAGGCCACCCTCCTGGCCCGGGAGATCGCGGGCCGCATTGAGCGGGAGATGAACTACCCCGGCCAGGTCCAGGTCACCGTGGTGCGGGAGACCCGGGCGGTGGAGTACGCTAGGTAGAGTGAGGCGATATGCTGAAGGGCGAGGACATCGGGATTGACCTGGGGACGGCCAGCGTCCTCATCTACGTGCGGGGGAAGGGGATCGTCTTAAGGGAGCCCTCCGTGATCGCGGTGGTGCAGGGCAAGCGGGAGGTCAAGGCGGTGGGGGCGGAGGCCTACCGCATGCTGGGCCGTACCCCGGGGAACATCGTGGCCGTGCGGCCCCTCAAGGACGGGGTCATCGCCGACTACGCCCTCACGGAGCGCATGCTTCTCCTCTTCCTGCAGAAGGTCCTCTCCCCCATGAGCCGCTTCTTCAAGCCCCGGGTCATGGTGGGGGTGCCCTCCGGGGTCACGGACGTGGAGCGCCGGGCCGTGGTGCAGGCGGTCTCCGCCTTGGCCCAGAAGGTCTACCTCATTGAGGAACCCCTGGCCGCGGCCATCGGGGCGGGCATCAACGTGGCCGAGCCTACGGGGAGCATGGTGGTGGACATCGGGGGCGGGTCCACGGACATCGCTGTCATCTCCCTGGGCGGCATCGTGCGCTCGGAGAGCCTGAGGATTGCGGGCAACGAGATGGACCAGGCCATCATCCGCTACGTGCGGCAGAAGTACAACCTCCTCATCGGGGAGCGCACCGCCGAGGAGCTCAAGATCCAGCTGGGCCGGGCCAAGGTCCTTCCCGGGGAGGAGAAGGAGGTGGCCGAGGTGCGGGGCCGGGACCTGATCACCGGCCTTCCCCGCACGGCGGAGATCCCTGCCGAGGACGTGGCCGAGGCCTTGAAGGAGCCCTTGGAGAAGATCTTCCAGGGGGTGAAAGGGGTGCTGGAAACCACCCCCCCCGAGCTCGCCTCCGACATCTACGAAAGGGGCATCCTCCTCACCGGGGGCGGGGCGCTTCTCAAGAACCTGGACCTTGCCCTGCAGGAGGCCACGGGGGTGCCGGTGGTGGTGGCAGAGAACCCCATTGAGGCCGTGGCCCTGGGCACCGGCAAGGCCCTGGAGATGCTCCACGTCTTGGAGGACACCATCCTCTCCTCGGACGACGTCCTGAAGAGGTGAGACCCGTGGAGATCGGGGAGATCCTCGAGTTTCTGCCCCACCGCTATCCCTTTCTCCTCATAGACCGGGTCCTGGAGGCGGACGAGAAGCGCTTCCGCGCCCTGAAGAACGTGACCTTTAACGAGCCCCACTTCCAGGGCCACTTCCCCGGCTACCCCGTGATGCCGGGGGTCTTGATCCTCGAGCCATGGCCCAGGCGGCGGTGGGAACCCTGGTGCGGCAGCCGGGTTTCGCCCCGGGGGGGCTGGTCTTTTTGGTGGGGGTGGAGGAGGCCCGCTTTAGGAAGCCCGTGGTGCCCGGGGACACCCTCCTCCTGGAGGGGGAGCTTCTCTTCTTCCGCCGGGGCCTGGGCAAGGTGGCGGTCCGGGCCTTGGTGGAGGGGGAGGAGAGGGCCCGGGCCACCCTGAGCTTCGCCCTCAAGGAGGGGTAGTGGCGGACCTTGCGGCCTACCTCAAGCGGGCCAGGGGAGGCCGGGTGGTGCAGACCGGCTTCCTCACCCCCGAGGAGCAGGCGGCCCTTTCCGCCTTGGCGGGGAAGGAGGGCCTCAAGGTGGCCTTCTTCGGGGGCCTTCCTTTGGCCGAGCGCAAGGTGGCGGTCCTCCATCCCCCGAGGTGCCCTCCGTGCACGACCCGGTGGCCGTCTTCCTCCTGGAGAAGGAGCCCGTGGACTTGGGGGAGGCCATGGGGGATGTGGAGCCTGGGGGGAGGGGTACCTGGGTGGCCCTCCTCCCCCAGGGGCGGAGGGCCTTGGAGGCCCAGGGCTACCGCCTCCACCCTCCCCCGGAAGGCGCCTTGCGGGCGGCCAGGGAGCGGGTGCGCACCTGGTGGTGCCCT
>BBBL01000239.1 GCA_001311545.1 Thermus kawarayensis JCM 12314
CCCCTCCCCCACACCGGCCCCCAAATCCGGGGCCTGGCCCAGGTCTACCACCCCGGCCGCAAGGCCCCCGTTTGGGGACGCCTCCTTGCCCCCAAGGAGGAAGCTCGGGAAGGGGGGTGAGAGGTAGGGTGAAGACTCCGGTAAGGAGTAAGCGCACCTCCTCCCCGCCCCTCCCGAAGACCATGGGGTCCCCCCCTTGAGGCGCACCACCCAGGGGTGGGTCCGGGCGCAGCGGAGGAGGAGGCGGTGGATCTCCTCCTGCTTCCCGCTTTCCCCTTCCGCCTTGCCCACGTAGACCTTTTCCCCGGGAACGAGGGAAAGAACCCTTTGGTCCACCAGCTGGTCATGGAGGACCACGGGGGCCTCCTGGAGGAGGCGGTAGGCCTTGAGGGTGAGAAGCCCCGGGTCCCCGGGGCCCGCCCCCAGGAGGGCGCCTCCTCTGGGCCACGGCCACGGGCCGCTGAACCATTGGGCCTGAGGCCTAAAGGGGCAGTGGCCCTTCCGTCCTCCTAGGCGGGGCTCTCGGTCATCCCCCTTTGCGCGGGTCCTTTGCCCAGGCCGGGGCCGAGGGAAACCGTAGAAAGGTTGTGGCCATCAGAAGGCTTGAACCTTACCCCCGCTTCCTCCAAGGCCCGCCGCACCGCCCTGGCCACCTCGGGGGCCTTGGGGTTGTCCCCGTGGATGCAGAGGGTGTCGGCTTTCACCGCCACCTCCCCCCCGTCCAGGGCCTCCACCTTCCTTCCAAGACCATGCGCAAGGCCCTCCGGGCGGCCTCCTCGGGTCGGTGATCCAGGACCCCGGCATGGAGCGGGGGGCGAGCTGGCCGTTTCTCAGGTAGGCCCTTTCGGGGAAGGCCTCGAGGACCACCCTAAGCCCCGCCCTCCGCGCCTCCTCCTCGTAGACCGTGCCGGGGAGGACCACGAGGGGAAGCCCCGGGTCAAAGGCCTTTACCGCCAGGGCGATGGCCTCTGCGGTCTCCCGGTCCCGGCAGGCCTTGAGGTACAAGGCCCCGTGGGGCTTCACGTGGTGAAGGGGGAGGCCCTCCGCCTTGAGGAAGGCGGAGAGGGCCCCTATTTGGTAGAGCACGTCGGCGAAGACCTCCTCCGGGCTCAGGGCCATGTCGCGGCGGCCGAAGCCCACAAGGTCGGGGAAGCCCGGGTGGGCCCCCACGGCCACGCCGTGGGCCTTGGCCAGGCGGACGGCCTCCAGGATGCGGTTTGGGCTTCCCCCGTGGAAGCCGCAGGCCAGGTTGACGGAGGTAACCAGGGGAAAGATCTCCCGGTCGTGCCCGTAGGCGAAGGCCCCGTAGGACTCCCCGGCGTCCGCATTCAGGTCTACCGTCATATCCCCCTCCTTATCCAAGCTTAAGCTCCACCTTGGCCCCGTGGGGCAGGGTAACCTCCAGCCTGGCCTCGCCCTCGGGGAGGAAACGGTCCCCCGCGCGCCGCAGGGGGACGTCATGGCCAGGAAAGAGTCTAGGGAAGCCGAGGAGGCGCTCCCGGCTCTTCAGGGCCGCCTCCGGGTCCAGGCAGGGGGGTGCCGGGGGGCCCTCGAGGTCAAAGCGGCTCTTCACCGCATCGCTTACCAAGCTCCCACCCCTTCACGACAAGGCCCAAAAGCCCCGGGGTGTGGCCGGGGAGGTGGAGGAGAAAGAGCCCCGGTTCCAGAAGGCCCTCCGAAACGACCTTAAGCCGGGGCAGGGCCTGGGGCAGGTGGGCGAGGCAGGCTGGGTCCAGCCTGGGGTCCCGGGCCACCCGCTCGGCGTGGCGGAGCTCGGCCTCGTGGACATAGACCTCGGCCCAGGGAAATAGGTCGGCGTTGGCTGCGTGGTCAAAGTGGAGGTGGCTTAAGACCACCCCCGCCACGTCCAGGGGGGAGAAGCCCAGGGCCTCGAGGCGGCCGTAAAGGCCTTCCCGCTCCCCGTAGCCCAGGGTGTCGTAGAGGAGGAGGCAGGTGCCCACCACCAGGTAGGCGCTGGAAAGCCCCAAATACCCACGGTGGCTTCTCCCGGGGAAGCCGGTGTGCACCGGGACCACCCGCATCTACCCTCCCGTCATGGTGCGGGGGAGCCAGGTGGCAAGCCCAGGAAAGGCCACCAGGAGGGCCACCATCAAGAGGAGCACCCCCATGAAGGGCAGGCTGTAGCGGGCGATGCGGAAGAGGTCCTCCCCGCTCAGGGACTGGAGGACGAAGAGGTTGAAGCCCACGGGCGGGGTGATCTGGGCGAGCTCCACCATGAGGACCAGGTAGACCCCAAACCAGAGGGGGTCCAGGCCCACGGCCTTCACCACCGGCAGGATGACGCTGATGGTGAGGACCACGATGGAGATCCCGTCCAAAAACCAGCCCAGGACGATGTAGACCAGGCTGAGGAAAAACACCAGGGCCAGGGGGCCGATCCCCGCCTCCACCGCCCAGGCGGCCAGGGCCCGGGGAATCCCCGTGAAGCCCATGGCCAGGGTGAGGACGCTTGCCCCTGCCAGGATGAGCCCGATCATGCTGGTGGTGCGCACCGCCCCCAGGAGGCTTTCCCGGAAGGAGGCCGGGCTTAGCTCCCGGTTCCAGGCGGCCAGGGCCAAGGCCCCCACCACGCCGATGGCCGCGGCTCCGTGGGGGTGGCCACGCCCCGGTAGATGGACCCCAGGACGAGGAGGATGAGGAGGAGGACGGGTAGGACCGAACCGAGCCCCTTGAGGGCCTCCCCCAGGGGAGGGGGGGCTTCCCGGGGCATCCCCTCCCTTTGGCGGAGGGCCAGGAAGGCCACCGTGAGCATAAAGAGCAGGGTGAGGACCAGCCCCGGCACCACCCCGGCCATGAACAGCCTGGCCACGGAGACCTCCGCCATGACCCCGTAGACGATCATGACGATGCTGGGCGGGATGAGGAAGCCAGGGTGCCCGCCCCCGCCAGGGAGCCCAGGGCCAGGGGCTTGGGGTAGCCGTGGCGCAGAAGCTCGGGCAGGGTGAAGCGGCCCACGGTGGCGGTGGTGGCCGCCGAAGAGCCGATGACGGCGGCGAAGAGGGCGCTGGCCACCACGTTCACGTGGAGAAGTCCCCCGGGTAGACGGCCGAGGAGGGGGCCAAGCCCCCGGAAAAGCCCCTCGGCCAGCCGGGTCCGGTAAAGGATCTCCCCATCCAGACGAAGAGGGGCAAAGCGGCCAGGCTCCAGGAGGAGGTGCTGGTCCAAAGGGCCGTGGCCACGTTGGGCCCGGGAGGGGCGGTGGTGAAGAAGGCGAGCCCCGCAAGCCCCACCAGGAGTAGGGCCAGCCCCACGTAGACCCCCAGGAGCAGGAGGAGGAAGAGGAGGAGGACCAGGGCGAGGCCGGTGGTGAGGAGGCTCACGGGCGCCCTCCGAGGGTCCGGGAGGAGGGCCTCGAGGAGGGCCAGGGCGAAG
>BBBL01000240.1 GCA_001311545.1 Thermus kawarayensis JCM 12314
TCCCGGTACTCGGCCTCCAGGGCCTTGGCCTTGGCTCGGCCTCCTCCAGGAGGGCCTTGGCCTCGGCCTCGGCCCGCGCCACAAGCTCCTCCGCCTCCTTCCGCGCAGCCTCGAGGCGGGCGAGGAGCTCCCGCTCCTTCTCCGCTAGGCTCTTGATAAGTCCCAGGCCTCCCATCGCCCCTCCTTATGTGAAAAGATGCGCAAAGCGCGCCTACCGGTTAGGCTACCGGCTTCCGGGGCAAACGTCAACCGACCCCGCTTAAGTATACTGAAGCGGTGCGGATTCTCGTCAACGAACGCGGGGCGGAGAGGCTCCTTTCCCGCCACCTCTGGGTCTTCCGCCGGGACGTGGTGGCGGGGCCCGAGGCCCCGGGGCTCTTCCCCGTCTACTGGGGCAAGCGCTTCCTGGCCCTGGCCCTCTACAACCCGCAAAGCGACCTCACGGTGCGGGCCTTCCGCTTCCGGCCGAGCCACGACCCCACCGAGGCCCTTCTGGAGAACCTGGAAAGGGCCTTGAAACGCCGCCAGGAGGCCCTGGAGCGGGAGCCGAGGGGGGCTTCCGCCTGGCCCACGCCGAGGGGGACTTCCTGCCGGGGCTGGTGGTGGACTACTACGCCGGCCACGCCGTGGTCCAGGCCACGGCCCACGCCTGGGAGGCCCTCTTGCCCGAGGTGGCCCAGAGGCTCAAGCCCTACGCCAAAAGCGTCCTGGCCAAAAACGACGCCAAGGCCCGAAAGCTGGAGGGGCTTCCCCTCTACGTGAAGCCCCTCCACGGGGAGGTGCCCGGCCGGGTGGTGGTGCGGGAGGGCCGGGTGCGCTACCTGGTGGACCTGGGGGAGGGGCAGAAGACCGGGGCCTTCCTGGACCAGCGGGAAAACCGCCTCCTCCTGGAGGGCTTCCGGGGGGAAAGGGCCCTGGACGTCTTCAGCTACGCCGGGGGCTTCGCCTTGCACCTGGCCCTGGGGTTCCAGGAGGTGCTGGCCGTGGACACCTCCCGGGAGGCCCTGGCCCGGGCGGAGGAGAACGCCAGGCTAAACGGCCTCCGCCTCAAGACCCTCGAGGCCAACGCCTTTGACCTCCTGCGGGACCTGGAAAAGGCGGGGGAGCGCTTTGACCTGGTGGTCCTGGACCCCCCGGCCTTCGCCAAGGGCAGGAAGGACCTGGAGAGGGCTTACCGCGCCTACAAGGAGATCAACCTCCGGGCCATCAAGCTCCTGAAGGAGGGGGGGATCCTGGCCACGGCCAGCTGCAGCCACCACCTGGGCGAACCCCTCTTTTACCAGATGCTCCTGGAGGCGGCCCAGGACGCCCACCGGGCCTTGAGGGTGGTGGAAAAGCGGGGCCAGCCCTTTGACCACCCCGTCCTCCTCAACCACCCGGAAACCCACTACCTGAAGTTCGCCCTGCTGGAAGTGCTCTGGTGACACCCCGCCCCGGCGCAAACCTGGGCTTTGACACCCCTTCCCGGGGGTAGACTAAGGGGGTGGAGAAGGACCTTCTGGAAGCCTGGGGCAGCACCTGGTCTGGCGCATCGGCCGGGCGGAGGAGGAGGAGGTGCTGGTGGTGCGGGTGGGGCTGGCCTCGGCCACGCCCCGTTTCCGGGAGCTCCCCCGGCTCATCAACCTCCCGGACCAGGAGATGGCCCGCCTGGTCCAGGAAGGCCGGGTGCGGGTGGAGTGGGTGGAAGGATGAGGGTGCGGCTTGAGCTCCACCTGAACGGCCACCCTCCCCAGGGCCTCCCCCTGGAGCTCGCCTGGGAGGAGGGGGGTATTCGGGGCCTCCTTCGCCAGGAGAACCCGGCCCTGGGCGAACTGGTCCTGCCCTTCCGAAGCCGCCTCGAGGGCCAAAGGCTCAGGCCCCTTCCCCTCCCCCCCCCTTCCCTGCGGGTCTCGGGGGAGGCCAACGGCCCCCTCCTCTCCCTGGAGGTGGAGCTCGCCCTGCCCGAAGGAAGGACCTGGGGGAGCGGGCCTTCCTCCGCCTGGTGGAGGCCATCTTCGCCCTGAGGCTGGAAAAGACCCTTTCCCGAAAGGCCGGCCTCGGGGTATAGTGACGGCCAAGGAGGCAGGTATGGTGGAGGTACGCTATCTGGGGCACTCGGCGGTTTGGCTCACCGACGGCAAGACCCGGATCGTCATAGACCCCTTCCTCACCGGAAACCCCACGGCCGCCTTAGGGGTGGAGGCGGTGCAGGCCGACCTCATCCTGGTCACCCACGCCCACGGGGACCACTTCGGCGACGCCGTGGCCCTCTCCAAGAAGGGAGGCGTGGTGGTCTCCACCTTTGAGATCGCCACCTACGCCGAGAAGCACGGGGCGAAGAGCGTCCCCATGAACCTGGGCGGCACCTACCGCTTTGCGGGGGGCTGGCTCAAGTGGGTGCCCGCCTGGCACTCCAGTAGCTTCCCCGACGGCACCTACGGCGGCATGCCCATGGGGGTGGTGGTGGAGCTTGGGGGCAGGCGCATCTACCACGCGGGGGACACCGCCCTCTTCTCCGACATGCGGCTCATGGGGGAGCTCGGCCTGGACCTCGCCCTTCTGCCCATCGGCGACCACTTCACCATGGGCCCCGAGGACGCCTGAAGGCCTTGGACCTCCTCAGGCCCAAAAGGGTGGTGCCCATCCACTACAACACCTTCCCCCCCATCCGGCAAGACGGGGAGGCCTTCGCCAAGAGGGCAGGGGAGAAGGGCGTGGAGGGCCACGCCCTGAAGCCCGGAGGGGTGCTGGTCCTTGACTAGCCTGAAGCGCAAGGACTTCCGCCTGGAGATGCTCTTGGGCCTCGGGCAGACCGCCCAGGTCTACCTGGCCCGAAGCCCCTCCGGGGAGGCCGTGGCCCTGAAGCTCCCCCGGAAGGAGGTGCGCCAGGACTCGAGGCTTTCGGAACGCTTCGCCCGGGAGGTCTCCTTCTCCCTCTCCCTCCGGCACCCCCACCTGGTGCAGGGGCTGGCCGGCGCGCCTTTCGGGGAGGAGGCCTTTTTGGCCCTGGAGTACCTGCCCGGGGGCACCCTGGAGGACCGCCTCCTCCAGGCCCCCCTCCCGCGGGAGGAGGCGGTGAAGGCCCTTCTGGAGGTGGGGGAGGCCCTCCTCTTCCTGCACCGCCGGGGCCTGGTGCACCAGGACGTGAAGCCCTCCAACGTGTTCCTGGGGAAGGGGGTCTACAAGCTGGGGGACCTCGGCACCTTAAGGCCCTGCAGGACCGCACCCAGGAGTACGCGGGCAGCCCCCACTACCTGGCCCCCGAGCTCTTCCTGGGCGCCTCCCCGAGCCCCAAGAGCGACGCTTACAGCTTCGGGGTGATGGCCTACGAGCTCCTCACGGGGAGGCGGCCTTCCGGGGCGAGACCTTGGAGGAGATCCGGAAC
>BBBL01000241.1 GCA_001311545.1 Thermus kawarayensis JCM 12314
TACCACCTGGCCCGCCTCCTCTCCCACCTGCCAAGGGGCGCACCGCCGAGCACGGAACCGCCGTCACCGCCCTGGCCATGGAGCTCTTCGGGGGCCTGGGCTTTCTGGAAGACTACGGCGTGGCCCGCTTCCACCGGGAAGCCCTCATCACCCCCATATGGGAGGGCCCGGCCAACATCCAGGCTCTGGACATGCTGGAGGCCATCGCCAAGAAGGGGGCCCACGAACCCTTCTTGGATATGCTCCGGGAGAATCCCCTGGCCCTGGAGGCAGCGGAAAAAGCCTTAAAACGCCTCCAGGAAGAAGGCCCCTGGTACGCCAAGGAGGCCTTGAGGCGCCTCGCCGACGCCGCGGCGGTCTACGCCTTGGGGAAGGTGGCGGAGGACCCCTTCCCCGAGCTTGCCGGGCTCTACGCCCGGCGTTTTCTGGAAGGGGAGGCCCTCCCCGCCTGGGGGCGAAGGCCCGGGCTCTACGACCCTGGTGGAGCCTCTCGTAGAGAGGCCCCAGGTCCTCGGGGCGGAAGCGGGCAGTGTAGCCCTTGGGGGGAAGGGGCTCCCGGTAGAAGAAGGCGGGGAGGCGGTCGTCCTCGTGGGTGAAGCCCGCCAGGTGGTTGAAGCGGTGCTCCAGGCGCAGGACCCCTTCCCCAAGCTCCCTCCAGAAGCCCGGGGCGAGGGCGGTGCCGAGGGCGGCGTTCACGCTCTCCACGATGAAGGCCACCTCCTTGTTGGTCACGCTCCCCCCGAAGACGCAAAGCCCCAGGCTGTCGTTGGCCGCGGCGTTCACCTGGGCGGTGTAGCTCGCCTCCAGGATCTCCTCCGCCTCATGGCCCGGGTCTCCAGCCGGGGGGCGTTCCCGGCGGTGTGGTCGGCCCCTTGGGCGGTGACCATCATGGTGATCCCCGTGGCCTCCACCACCCTGGGATCGTAGGCGGAGATGGCCTGGCGCTTGATCACGGGAACCCGCTCAAGCCCCAGGGCCTCCCCCACCCGGGCCGTGCCCTGGGCGAGGAGGCGGGCCTCCTCGGAAGGGGTGTAGAGGGCCTTTAGCTTCCTCTCCAGGAAGGCGTAGTCCCCCCAGGAAGCAAGGCCCTTCTCCATGAGGAGGGCCAGGGTGGCCCCGGTCTCGATGGTGTCCACCCCGAGGTCGTTGGCCAGGCGGTTGAGCCGGGCGAGCTCATCGGGGTCGTTTAGGCCGCAGTTGGTGCCGAGCAGCCCGATGGTCTCGTACTCCAGCCCGATGGTCTCGTACTCCAGGGGGGAGACCACCTCCTCGCCCTTCTCGTCCACGATGACGTTGGAGCACTGGATCACGCACCCCGGCATGCAGGCGTGGGTGTGCTTGCCGCCCCGGGCCTTGTTGAGGGGAGCGATGTGCTGCCCGCCCATGCGGAAGGCCTCGGGAGGCGCCAGGCGCCCTTCGCGGAAGTTGCGCACGGGAAGCCCCCCGAAGGCGTTCTGGAAGTCGGCCATGCCCATGGTGCCGATGGCGTTGTAGAACTGCATGACCAGGGGGTCTTCCCGAAGGAACCTGGCGTAGCGGCGGATGGCCTCGGCCACCTTGCTTATCCCAGACCTCCGCCCTCCCCGGCACCTCCACCACGATGGCCTTCACCCGTTTCCGCCCCATCACCGCTCCCACGCCTCCCCGGGCGGCGAGGCGGGAGGGGCGGCCGTCCGTGTCGGAGAAGGCGATGCCGGAAAGGAGCCCCAAGTACTCCCCCACAGGCCCCAAAAGGGCGAAGGCGATCCGCTGCCCGTAGGCGGCGAAAAGCCGCCTCGCCGCCTCAAAGTTCCCGAGGCCCAGGAGGCCCCAGGCGGGGTCAAAGTGGACCTCCCCGGACCGGGTGAGGCGGAGGACCACCCACTCGGGGCTTTCCCCCTCCAGGACCAGGTAGGAAAGCTTCAGCTGGCCCAGGCGTAGCCGAAGGTGCCCCCGCCGTTCGCCTCCTTGAGGCCGAGGGTGAGGGGGCTACAGGTGCCCACGCTGGTGCGGTTGGCGTTGGAGAAACCCGTCCCCGCCAAGGGCCCCACGGCAAAGACCAGGGGGTTTTCCGGGGAAAGAGGATCAAAGCGGTAGGCCTCCCGCTCCAGGAGCATCTTCCCCGTGCGGTACCGACCCCCAAAGGCCACCTCCTCGGGGGAGACCTCTTGCCAGTAGGCCTTCCTCGCCTTCAGGTCAACCCGCAAAGACCGCCACACCGTCCACCTCCACGCGCGCCACCCGGGCCTCCTCCGGTACCCAGGTCCGCCCGGGGCAGACCCCTGGCCTCAGGTTGAGTGTAGGGGAAAGCCCCTCGCCACGGGAATCCCTGCCCCCCAAGCCCCACCCTAGGCCACCTCCACCTCCACGCGCCGGAGGGCCCGGGAAAGCCGCTCCACCCCTTCCAGGAACTCCTCCTTCCCGATGGTAAGGGGTGGGGCCACGATGAGGACGTTGTGCTTGGCGAGAAGGTAGACCCCCTCCCGGAATAGCGCCCTCACGAGCGCCCCCATGGCCGGCTCAAGGGAGCGTGCCAGGGGGAGAGGGGCTCCTTGCTCCCCCGGTCCCTCACCAGCTCCACCCCGTAAAACGCCCCCAGGCCCCGCACCTCCCCACCCAAGGATGGGCCTTAAGCCCTCCAAGGCCGAGCGGAAGAACCCTTCCATGGCCCGCACCCGGGCAAAAAGCCCCTCCTCCCGGTAGGCCTCCAGAACCGCAAGCCCCACCGCCACCGCCAGAGGGTGCCCCGAGTAGGTGTGCCCCGTGGGCAAAGGGGTCTCGTCAAAGTAGCGGGCCAGCCCCTCCCGCAGAAGCACCCCGCCCAGGGGCACATAGCCCGAGGTCACCCCCTTGGCAAAGGTGATGAGGTCCGGCACCACCCCGAAGCGCACCGCGGCGAAGGCCTCCCCCACCCGCCCAAAGCCCGTCATCACCTCGTCAAAGACCAAGAGGATGCCGTGGCGGTCGCAGAGCTCCCGCACCCCCCTAAGGTATCCCTCCGGGTAGACGATGACCCCGTTGGAGCCCACCACCGGCTCCAAAACGATGGCCGCCACCCGCCTCGGGTCCTCGTGGAGCAACACCCTCTCCAGGTGCTCCAGGGCCCGCCCCGCCTCCTCCTCCGGGTCCTCCGTGTAGAAAGGGCTCCGGTAGGGGTAGGGGGCAAAGAAGTGCACCACCCCGGGGATGGCCGGCTCGGCGGGGAAGCGGCGGTTCTCCCCCGTGAGCCGCCGCCCCGTGGGTGGCCCCGTGGAAGGAACGGTAGGCGGCAAGCACTTTGAACCGCCCCGTAAGGTGCCGCACGAACTTGATGGCGTCCTCGTTGGCCTCGGCGCCCGAAGGGGTGAAGAACACCCTGCCCCCCTCCGGCCAGGGGG
>BBBL01000242.1 GCA_001311545.1 Thermus kawarayensis JCM 12314
CCCCCCAGGTTTCAGGCCTGGGGGGTTTGTGTGGTGGAGCGGGAGACGGGACTTGAACCCGCGACCCCGACCTTGGCAAGGTCGTGCTCTACCGACTGAGCTACTCCCGCGTGAGGGAAATCCCCCGCACCGACCTACTCTTCCGGGACCCTGCGGTCCCAGTACCATCGGCGCTGGCGCGTTTCACTTCCGTGTTCGGAATGGGAACGGGTGGTTCCACGCCGCTATGGGCACGGGGGATTTTTGTGTTTTGTTTTTGAAAGGTTCCGCACCGCCTTTGGGGGCGGGGGATCCTGCTGGGGTGGGGTATAAGTGCGTGGGAGGGTCAAGACCTCGGACGATTGGGACCGGTCAGCTCAACGCCTCGCGGCGCTTACACATCCGGCCCATTGACCGGGTGATCTTCCCGGGTCCTTACCGGCTTAGAGCCGTGGGAGGCCTAATCTTGGGGCGGGTTTCCCGCTTAGATGCTTTCAGCGGTTATCCCTTCCGCACATGGCTACCCAGCGTATGCCCCTGGAGGGACAGCTGGGAGACCAGAGGTGCGTCCCTTCCGGTCCTCTCGTACTAGGAGGGGGTCCCCTCAAGCCTCCTGCGCCCGTGGCGGATAGAGACCGAACTGTCTCACGACGTTCTGAACCCAGCTCGCGTGCCGCTTTAATGGGCGAACAGCCCAACCCTTGGGACCTTCTTCAGCCCCAGGATGCGACGAGCCGACATCGAGGTGCCAAACCTCCCCGCCGCTGTGGACGCTCGGGGGAGATCAGCCTGTTATCCCCGGGGTAACTTTTATCCGTTGATCGATGGCCCTTCCACACGGGACCACCGGTTCACTAGGCCCGGCTTTCGCCCCTGCTTGGCTTGTGAGCCTTACAGTCAGGCCCCCTTATACCCTTGCGCTCTCTGGCGGATTTCCGACCCGCCTGAGGGGACCTTTGGGCGCCTCCGTTACGTTTTAGGAGGCGACCACCCCAGTCAAACTGCCTGCCAAGCGCTGTTCCCTTTTGGGGTTAGGCTTCCAGCCGCGCCAGGGTGGTATTTCACTGGTGCCTCCGCCGCCCCCGAGAGGGCGGTTTCGCCGGCTCCCACCTATTCTACGCAGCGAGGCCGGAGCCAACGCCAGGCTGCAGTAAAGCTCCACGGGGTCTTTTCGTCCTGCCACGGGTAGGCCGCATCTTCACGGCCAGTTCAATTTCACCGGGTCCCTCGCCGAGACAGCGCTCCGGTCGTTACGCTTTTCGTGCAGGTCGGAACTTACCCGACAAGGAATTTCGCTACCTTAGGACCGTTATAGTTACGGCCGCCGTTCACCGGGGCTTCGGTTTGGGGCTTGCACCCCTCCCCTTGACCTTCCGGCACCGGGCAAGCGTCGCTCCCTATACGTCCTCTTGCGAGTTAGCAGAGAGCTGTGTTTTTGGTAAACAGTCGCCAGAGCCTGTTCACTGCGGCTCCCCTTGCGGGGAGCACCCCTTCTTCCGAGGTTACGGGGCCAGTTTGCAGAGTTCCTTGGCGAGGGTTATCCCGCGCGCTTGGTGCACTTGCACCCGCCCACCTGTGTCGGTTTGCGGTACGGGTTCCCGCGGGTTGAGCTTAGAGGCTTTTCTTGGCTCCATGGCTTTGGGGGTTATCACCCTTACGGGCTTCCCCACCACACAGGGTTTTATGGGAGGCGGATTTGCCTACCTCCCGCCCTGCGCTTCTGGCCGGGCACGTCCATGGCTCCGGGCCCCCTAGCTAGAGCGTCCCCCCATCGCACCTGCGGGAAGGGCCGGAATATTAACCGGCTGTCCATCGGCTGCGCCTTTTGGCTGTGCCTTAGGTCCCGCCTAACCCTACGCTGACGACCATTGCGTAGGAACCCTTGGGCTTACGGCGACAGGGATTCTCACCCTGTTTATCGTTACTCATGCCGGCATTCGCACTTCCCATACCTCCAGCCGCCCTCGCGGGTCGGCCTTCGTCGGCATAGGGAACGCTCCCCTACCGCCTGGGGTTTGATTTCCAGGCCCACAGCTTCGGTGCTGGGCTTAAGCCCCGATCATTTTCGGCGCGGTACCGCTCGACCAGTGAGCTATTACGCACTCTTTAAAGGGTGGCTGCTTCTAAGCCAACCTCCTGGCTGTCTTTGCGGCGCCACATCCTTTACCACTTAGCCCAGACTTAGGGACCTTAGCTGGCGGTCTCGGTTGTTCCCGCGCTTGGACGCGGACGTTATCGCTCGCGCCCTCACTCCCGGCTGCGCCTGGGGCTCTTCGGAGTTTGACAGGGTTTGGTAGCTGGTGGGCCCCCTAGCCCTATCAGTGCTCTACGGGCCCAGTCAGTGCCCGAGGCTGACCCTAAAGTCATTTCGGGGAGAACCAGCTATCTCCGGGTTCGGTTAGCTTTTCACTCCTAGCCCCAGCTCATCCGAGGGGTTTTCATCCCCCACCGGTTCGGGCCTCCACTGGACGTTACTCCAGCTTCACCCTGGCCAGGGCTAGCTCACCCGGTTTCGGGTCCACGGCCACGGACTGGGCGCCCTGTTCGGACTTGGTTTCCCTACGCCTTCGCCTGGACGGCTTAAGCTTGCCCATGGCCGTGAGTCGCCGGCTCATGCTTCAATAGGCACGCCACAACCCCTGGTGGGGCCGTGACTGCTTGTAAGCCCACGGTTTCAGGTTCTATTTCACTCCCCTCCCGGGGTTCTTTTCACCTTTCCCTCACGGTACTGGTGCGCTATCGGTCACCCGGAGTACTTAGCCTTAGGCGGTGGTCCGCCCGGATTCCCCCATGGCTCCACGGACCACGGGGTACTCGGGTACCCTTACCTATCCTTTAGCCTTTTGCCTACGGGGCTTTCACCCTCTTTGGCGCTGTTTTCCAGCAGCTTCGGCTAGGCTTAGGATTTGGTGTTTGAGGGCCCCACGACCCCGCCCGGGCGAGCCGGGCGGTTTAGGCTGGTCCCCTTTCGCTCGCCGCTACTGAGGGAGTCGCTTTCGCTTTCTTTTCCTCTGGGTACTGAGATGTTTCAGTTCCCCAGGTTCCCTCCGCCTTTGTGGCGGTGACCGGCGTTTACGCCGGCCGGGTTACCCCATTGGGAGATCCAGGGATCAAAGCCTGCTACCGGCTCCTCCTGGCTTATCGCAGGTAGCCACGTCCTTCATCGGCTCGGGTGCCGAGGCATCCACCGTGGGCCCTTAGTATCTTGACCCTCTTTGAGGCCTAGCGGATGCTTGGCCTTGGTGTCTGATGAGCCACCCCAGCTTTCAAGGTCCCCCGCCGCCCTCTGGGCAGCGCAAAGAAGAATCTACCAAACCCGAGGGGGACTGTCAAGGGGGAAGGGGCTTGCC
>BBBL01000243.1 GCA_001311545.1 Thermus kawarayensis JCM 12314
CCCACATCCCCACCCCCTTCGCCCTGGCCTCCCGGGCGGCCTGGAGGTAGAGGGCGGCGTAGCGGACATTGGGGGGCACGGTGTAGGGCTCGGCCCACCCCGCCCGCAAGAGCTCCAGGTTCACCTGGAGGAACCGCCTCCCCCCGTGGATCCAGTCCCCCCGGGGGTCCTCCAGGTAGAGGTAGGCCAGCACCCTCCGGTAGCGGTCCCGCTCCTGGACATCCAGCTCCACCCACACCTTTCTTCCCTGGAGCAGGCGGGCGAGGAAAGCCTTGGCCTCGAGGCCGAGCCTCACCTCCTCGGGGCCCGAGGTGCGGTGGTTGTAGGTGCTCTCCGGGGCGTCCACCCCGATGAGGCGCACGGGACCAAACCCCTGAAGCTCCACCGTGTCCCCGTCCACCACCTTGAGGACGGCCACCGGGCCCTGGAGCCGGTCTTCCGGGGCGAGGGCCAGGACCAGGGCGAGGAACCAGGGGAGAAGCCCGAGCGCTCTTAAGCCCACCTTCTTAGCCTACCCGGTTCGATTCGCCACAGTTTCTCTCCCTACCCGGGCCAAAGAGGGGAGGGGTTCAAGGGGTGAGTTGCTTTTTGGCGGAGGGTTGCTCCCACCGATAGGCGTTTCCACCCCGGGGGCCCTTTGCGCTTCACCCCCTCGCGATGAGGAGGAGGATTGCCGCAGCCAAGAGGAAGAGAGCGGCTCCCCGCCACAGGGCGAGGCCGCGCCTAAGGCGGTCCATTTCCTGAGCCAGGCGGGCGGGCTCCTGCTCCAGCCGCCTTATTCTTTCCTTCAGCAGATCCGTTCGGTCCTTGCCGCCTTAGCCTCTTCCTGGGCCCGTTCTAGGAGATCGGAGAGCTTGGCGGCCTCCCTTTCCTGCTCCACCGCCTCCACCACTTCCTTGAGGAAGTGCCCTAGGGCTGTGGGTGTGGGAAAGGCCTCGTCCGCCAGGGCCTCCACCCACAGGGTGTCCGCCGCGTGGCCCAGGGCCACCACGATAGGCTTGGGGCAGGAGGCCACCGCGTCCCACACCTCGAGGCCGTCCAGAGGCTTTAAGTCTTCCGGATCCCCTCCTCCCCGGATCAGGGCCACCAGGTGGTAGGGCCCTTCCGCCGCCCGGGCGAGGGCTTCTGCCACGGCCCCAGGGTTGGCGAGGCTCACCCGCTTCTGGTCCACCCGGTAGCGGTCTCGGGCGCTTCCCATGGAGACCTCCACGTCCTTGTGGACAATGGCGGTTTCCCCCAGCACCAGGGCCAAAGCGGGGGTTTCCCCCTTGCGGAGGAGGCCCATGAGAAATCCCCGTACGTCCACCTTCTCCCGGCTTCTCTGGGGCAAGCGGACCTCCGGGGTAGGGGAGGCCTCCCCTTCCTCGTGGAGGGCTTCTACCTGGAAGACGAAGGGAAGTCCCTTGTTGGAAGGGGCGAGTTCCGGGGTCACGGAGAGGACGTAACTCCTTCCCTCCCTGAGGGTGATTCCTAGGGGAACCTTGAGGCGGATGGAGGCGGATCCTCCCTTGAAGTCGCCGTAGTAAAAGTTCCCCCATGCCTTCTGGGAATGGTTGGCAAAGGTGCCCTGAACCAGGTAGGGCCCTTCATCCCGAAGGCGGCGGAAGACTTCCCTGGTCAGGAGGGACTGGAGATTCTTGAGGAGCTGATCTGGGGTCACGGGGGAGGGATTCTGGGGTGACCCATTCGGCTTCATAACGGTTACAGTCTAAATGCCCGCTCCTTTTCCCCGGGATATCATGGGATTCCAAGATGGAGCCTACTTCCAATCCCCCCGCGGGGAAGGCACCCGGTGGGATCCTCGAGGAAGCCCTGGCTTTCCTGCGAAGGCTTAGAAGCCGTCGCGACAAGGAGGAGAGCGCCAAGCCGATCTTAGAGGTTGAGCAAGGGGGGAGCCTAAGCGGTGTCCTTCTCGCCGGGGAGGTGGCCCTCCTCTACGGCGAGGCCAAGGTGGGCAAGAGCCGGGCGGCGGTGGCCCTCTTGGGCTGGCCGAAGAGGGGAAAAGCCGAGGGGAAAGGGGAGGGGGAGAGAAGCGCGGCCTCTTCCCGGGAAGACGTGGCGCGCTCCAGCTCCTGGCGGGTGTGGGCTCCCAGGGAGTTGCGGTTTTACCTCTACCACGCCACGGAAACCCGGTACGCCCACCTGAGGAAGTACGCCAAGGGCCTGGGGGCAGAGGACATCACCGAAAACATCCTTCCCTTCAGTGACGTGGAGGAGCTGGAACGCGTTCTTCAAGCCATCCAGATCCTGGCCGAAGGGAGAGGCAGGCCCGCCCTGGCGGTGGTGGACTCCCTCATCAAGCTGGTGCCTCCCCAGCAGAGCGAGAACGAGGCCAAGGTCATGGACGCGGTCATGGCCCGGCTCAAGCGGGCCATCTCCCCACCGGAGCGGGAGCCCCTAGTAGGCCTCGTGGTCATCCACCACGCCGCCAAGGGGAACGGCGGTCCCCGGGGCTCCGGGGCCATCGCCGCCAACGCCGACCACATCTTCCGCTTGGAGCCCAAGAGGGAAGGGGAGGAGGACTGGGGCCTCCTCCTCTACGAGCGGGGCCGGGGCGACGTGTGGCGGGAGGTGGAGGAGGTCCTGCGGGTGCGGGTGAGGGGACTTCGCCGGGCGGGTCCCGCCCCCAGGGAGACCAGGGAGTCCAAGAGGCTTCCAAGAGGGCCAGGAACTCCTATATCCAGAAGGCGCGGGAGCGCTTTGGTGGGCGGACCTTCTCGGAGGAGGAGCTTTACCGCTTCCTCGCGGAGGAGGGGCATCCCGATCCCCGGAACCTCATCAGCATTTGGAGGTGGCGGGAGGAGCTTGTGCGCGCCGAGAATGGGGAGCTTCTCTTTAAGAGAGAGTAGAACAAACCTTCTCTTTCACAACAAAAACGAAAAAGTTTGAAACACTCGTTCCAGAAACATTTTTTTCGCATTTCACTCCCCCCTTAAACCCCCCGTGTAAAACAAGCTCTCTTAAGCCGTGAACCGGCCTTTGGGGGTTTTCAAGGCGAGAGCGGGTAGCGAGCCTTTCGGCTCGCGGCCTTCTGTGCGCAAATAAACGGGGGTGAAGAGGGGGGCCTTTGGCCCAGAGGGTGAGTGAAGGAGGTGAGAAGGTGGGATGAGGCCGGGGTGAACCCCCGGTGAAGGGTTAAGAAGCGTTTCTAACTCCGGGGGCCCCCTGGAGCCCAGGCGAAGGGCCCTCGCTGGGGAGAGCGGGTGGAGGGCTGGGGGCCCCCCGGCCCAAAGGCCGGGACCGGCCAGCGAGGCAATAAGGCAAGAGGCAAAGGGAAAGGGGGTAAAGGCAGTAGCCTTGGAGC
>BBBL01000244.1 GCA_001311545.1 Thermus kawarayensis JCM 12314
GGCCCTCCTCTTCGCCCGCGAGGCAGGCCTGTCGGGAGAGGCCCTGGGGGAGGCGCTTTACGGGGAGCCCAACCCGGGGGCCCTGAAGGCCCTCCTCCACCGCCTGCGGGAGAAGGGCTTCCGCATCGCCTGTTCCCCTTACCGCCTGGAAAACCCTCCCCCCTCGGACCTCAGGGCCTTTCTCAGAGCCCTCTCCCGGGGGATCTGGAGGAGGCCCTGGCCCTCTACCAAGGCCCCTTCCTCCCCTGGAGCCAGGCCCCGGGGGTGGAGGAACTCCGCCTGGAGCTGGAGGAGGCCCTGAGGCAAGCAGTGCTGGCCCAAGGGGACACGGAGAACCTCTTCCTCCTGGCCGAGCGCCTGGGGGAGGACCTGGAGGTCTGGGAGGCCCTCCTGGAGAGGCTACCCCCCGAAGACCCCCGCCTCCCCATCGCCCGGGCCCGGGTGGCGAGGCTCCGCCGGGAGTACGGGGTGTGAGGCCGGGGGAAAGCAGTCGGGGCGCCAGCAGGCCAAAGCGGGCCCGGAAGGCCGGGCCAGGAGGAAGAGCCAGGCCAAGAGGAAGAACCAAAGGACCTTGCCCCCCATGCCCCCAGGGTGCCACGGGGAGGGTTACGCGGGGGGCCTGAGGTTACGCGAGGTTACGCGGGGGGCCAGGCGTGGAACCGTTTCCACGTAACCTCCGCGTAACCTCCCCCCTGCTACCCTGGGGCTAACCCGTAAGGGGGTGAAGAAGATGCTCAAGGAGGTGCAAGCCAAGAGGTCATTGGGGCATAGCCAGAATGGATTCTGGCCGCAAGTGCGCATCTTTGCGGAAGGTCTGGCGTATCCGACCCACATGGAGTGGACTCCCCAAGGGCGGTTGCTGGTCTCCGAACGAAACCGCGGTCGCATTCTTGACATCACAGAAGGGGGCAGGGTGGAAAAAGCAACCACTGTTGCTGAAAATCTAGAAGGACCAGCCAGCATTCTGCCCAAAGAAAAAGGCCTTTTCGTTGCTGAAACTTGGGGGGGCAGAGTTACCTTCCTTGACCTTACGGATGGCTCCAGCAAGGTCCATGCCCTTGATCTGAGGTGGCCCTATTCCCTTACTACGGCGCAACTAGACGGCAAGGAAAGGATTTTTGTAAGTGAGTTGGTCGCTCCTCTTTTCGGCCAACTGACCGACATCACAGAGGGTGGGGGAGGGAAAAGCATCTCCCTTACGTCAGGGAAATACCCTACGCGAGCCCGGTTTATTACCAAGAGCCGGGGACCCAGGGGTACGAGTTGAGGCCCCAAGTGATGATGGGGTGCGAAAGCGCCCCCTGGACTAAGCGCCTTGCGGACGGATCTCTAATCTTAGAGGCCAATTTTGTGATCTTCAAAGTGCCCAAAGGAGGCGGACGGTTCGCTGATATCCTCTCGGACGATAAGAATGTGATTGCTAGGGGTCTGCGTTTTACGGGGGGAATGACGCAGCACCCAGTAAATGGGCTAATCTACGCCGTTGATCCACCTGCAGGCACTGTATTTGCATTGGATCCCGAAAAACCCGGTGACTACCGGCACGTGCCGCCCGTGGTCCAAGGCCTTAACTGGCCGAGTTGCGTAAGGTTCAGCCCTGACGGCAAGGAAATGTTCGTGTGTTCCTTCTCCTCAGGCGTAGTCTACCTGGTGCGTAACTTCTTCGCTTGAGGCGATTCTTTCTTGCCGAGGGCCTGAGAACTTTAGGGGAAGGCCTCTTCACCCTTCCCCTCTTCGTCCTTTTTGCCCTTTCAGGGAATCCTGCCTGGCAAGCCACCCTTCCTTTCACCCTACAGCGAATCGCCGGGCTCCTCGCTCTTCCCCTAGGCGCCTTGGCGGACAGGATTCCAAGAAGGGAGCTTTTGGCCGTTGCGCTAACGCTTCAGGCTCTGACAACCCTGGGCCTGTTCCTGAAAACCCCGATCGTGCTTCTCCTCTGTGGAGCCCTTTTCTTTGCCCTTTCAACCCTAACGGGGCTCACGGCCTCGGCCTACCTGGCGGACTTGGCAAGCAGGGTGGGCTTGGAGAAAGCCCGGGGCAGGGCGGCAGCGGTCCACATCGCGGTGGATACCTTGAAAGATCCCTTCGCCGGCATCCTCGTAACCCGGACATTCTGGCTGCCTCCCTTCCTAGCGCTTCTAGCCCTCTTCGGCGCTGCCCTTCTTTACCGCTCCCTTCCTTTGGAGAAAGCACCTACGCCGAAAAAAACGCTTCCGCCTCACGGAAGTCTGGGAAGGTGTACGCTTTCTCTGGCAGGCCCCCACCCTGCGACCCATCGTGGTCGCCGAAGCAACTTATACCTTCGTTTTCGCCCTGGGGGTCAGCTATTGCCCTTTTTGCTCCTAAGGGTCTTGGGGGAAAGTCCTCTCGTCTACGGCATCGTCTCGTCCCTCTTGGGCATGGGGAGTTTCCTGGGAAGTCTCCTCGGCGGAGAGCTTTCACAGCGGGTCGGGAGAGATAAGATCCTCGTAATCGCCCTTCTCCTGGGATGTGGAGCTTTTCTGAGCATAGGTGGGGCTACCCACTGGATCTGGGTGGGATTAGGCGCGCTCCTTCTCGGCCTCGGGAGCCTAGCCTTCTTCGTGGTGGCCGGGGCCATCCGATTGGGAGAAGCCCCCCCGGAGCTTCGGGGCCGGGTGGCGGGGGGCTTTCTCTTCCTGACCGGGGCTCTAGCCCCCTTAGGCCCCCTCCTGGGCGGGGCCCTGGCGGAGGTGGCCCTCCCCCTCCCCTTCCTCCTGGCCGGGGGGCTCCTCCTCGCCCTCGCCCCCTGGGTGGGAAGGGAGTGGCGGTGAGGGGCAAGCCTCCCTCGTGAGCCTCGCCGGCAAAGTCGGCTTTGTGGCGCCGGAATGGAGGCCGTGGTAAAGTGAAAAGGGAATGGTAAAGTCCAGGATAAGCAGTAAAGGGCAGATCACCCTTCCCAAGGCGATCCGGGAGGCCCTTGGACTCCGCCCGGGAGAAGAGGTGGTCTTTGAGCTCCGGGAAGGGGGGGCCTTCCTCCGCCCCCGGCGCCGCGTACCCCTGGAAGCCCTGCTCGGGCGCTTGAAGGGCAAACGGGGGTTCCCCGGGGAAGAGGCGGAGAGGCGGGCGCGGGAGGAGGCGTGGAGGGAAGGGGCTTGAAGCCTTACTACCTGGACACCTCCCTGATGCTCCGCCTCCTGACCGGAGACCCGCCGGAGCTCGCCGCCCAAGCCCTGGAGGTGTTTCGCGGGGCCGAGGAGGGGCGCTACACCCTGGCCGTCCACCCCTTGGCGGTGGCCGAGGCTTCTACACCCTGGTCTCCTTCTACGGGGTGGGGCGGGCC
>BBBL01000245.1 GCA_001311545.1 Thermus kawarayensis JCM 12314
CACGGCCACGGGGGCCGCGGCGGTCACGCCCCAAGCCTCCTTGAGGACGTCAACGAGCTGCTTGAGTTCCAGAACCGTCGCCTGGGAAAGCTCTTCCTTGATGCGTTCAATGTCCAAAGCCATCCTTTACCTCCTAAGCTGCCTTCTTCTCCGCGTACGCTTCCAAGATGCCTACCAGCTCGCGGGCCACACCGCCCAGGACCCCCAGAAGCTCCGCCATGGGGCCTGCAGGACCCCCAGAAGCTCCGCCCGGAGCTCGTCCATGGTGGGCAGCTCCGCCAGGGCACCACGTCCTTGGCGGCGAGGGCCTGGCCCTGGAGAAGCCCGCCCTTGGCCTCGGGGATGCCCTTGGGGTTCTTCTGGGCAAACTCCTTTAGGGCCTTGGCCGCGGCCACCGGGTCCTGGTAGAAGACCACGGCGCTCGGGCCCTGGAGGCCTGGAAGCTCCGGCAGGCCAAGCTCCTTTAGGGCGATGCGGATCAGGGTGTTCTTGGCCACGAAGAGCCGGGCGCCCTTTTCCTTCAGGGCCTGGCGCAGGGCGTGGGTTTCCTTGGCGGAGAGCCCCTGGTAGTTCACCAGGAAGAAGGAGCCGTGGGCCCGCTCAAGGTTCTCCTTGAGGGCGGCGAGAAGCTCAACGTTGCGCTTGTTTGGCACGCCTTCCTCCCTTGTGGGGCAGGGGAACCCCGACCGCTTTTTCTGGAGTTTCCGAAACGCTCCCCCTCAAGCGCCTCGGCGGGATGTTTAAGGCCCTTGGGCCCCCCGCTGTCTTTGGCCTGGGCGCGCATGCGCGGGGTGCCAAAGAAGAGTCTAAGAGGGGGGGGGCCGGGCGTCAAGGGGCGGCCCTTAGGAATGGGGGTTGATGCGGATGCTCGGCCCCATGGTGCTGGTCACGTAGACCGAGCGGAGGAAGGTGCCCCGGGCCGCCTCGGGTTTGCTGGCCTCCAGGGCCCGAAGGAAGGCCCGGATGTTGTCGGCGAGCTTCTCGGCAGGGAAGCTGGCCTTGCCCACGGGGGCGTGGATGGCCCCGGTCTTGTCGTTGCGGAACTCAATACGCCCCGCCTTGATCTCCCGGATGATCTCCCCGATGTTAAACCCCACGGTTCCCGCCTTGGGGTTGGGAAGGAGGCCGCGGGGACCAGGATCCGGCCCAGCTTGGAGCCCACCGCCCCCATCACGTCCGGGGTGGCCACCACGGCGTCAAAGTCCATCCAGCCGTCCAGGATCTTCTGGATGATCTCCTCCCCGCCCACGTAGTCCGCCCCGGCCTCCTCGGCCTCCTTGATCTTCTCCCCCTTGGCGATGGCCAGGACCCGCACCTGCTTGCCCAGGCCGTGGGGCAGGGAGACGGTGCCGCGGACGTTCTGGTCGGACTTCCGGGGGTCAATGCCCAGCTTGGCGTGGACCTCTACGGTCTCGTCAAACTTGGCCGTGGCCAGCTCCTTGACCAAGGCCGCGGCCTCGTCAATGGTGTAGGTCCGGGTGGGGTCCACCTTCTCCAGAAGGGCCCGGTAGCGCTTGCCGTGCTTAGGCATCCTTCACCTCCGGCGCGCCCACCACCTCCACCCCCATGGACCGGGCCGAGCCCGCGATCATGCGGGCGGCGGCCTCGAGGTCGGTGGTGTTCATGTCGGGAAGCTTCTGCTTGGCGATCTCCAGCACCTGCTCCCAGGTGATGCGGCCCACCTTCTCCCGGCCCGGCTTGTGGGCCCCCTTCTCCAACCCCGCCGCCTTGCGGATCAGGTAACTGGCGGGCGGGGTCTTGGTGACGAAGGTGAAGGAGCGGTCGGCGTAGATGGTGATCTCCACGGGGACGACGGCGTCCCCCATGTTGGCCGTGGCGGCGTTGAAGGCCTTGACGAACTCCATGATGTTGGCCCCGTGCTGGCCCAAGGCCGGGCCCACCGGGGGCGCGGGCGTGGCCTTGCCCGCGGGCAGCTGCAGCTTCACTACGGCAACGATCTTCTTCATGTTTTCCTCCTAGCTCCCCCAAGTTGGGGGTGCAGACGCCTTTTAGGCCTTGACCACCTGGGAGAAGTCCAGCTCCACAGGGGTCTCGCGCCCAAAGATGGTGACCATGACCTTGACCTTGCCCTTGTCGGGGCTGATCTCGGTCACGGTGCCGGTAAAGTCGGCGAAGGGGCCGGAGACCACCCGCACCTGGTCCCCTTCCCGGAAGGCCACCTGGGCCTTGGGGGCCTCCTTCTTCCCCAGAAGGCCCGAGACCTCGAGGATGTGGCGCACCTCGTCGGGGGAAAGGGGGACCGGGCGGTGGCCCGCTCCCACGAAGCCGGTGATCCCGGGGGTACTCCGCACCACCTCCCAGGCCTCGTTGGCTCTTCCTCGTCCCCCAGGTCCATCTGCACGAAGAGGTAGCCGGGGAAGAGCTTCCGCTTGACCACCTCTTTCTTGCCCCCTTCGCGCACCTCCACCACCTCCTCCGTGGGGATCAGGACCTGGAAGATCTTGTCCTCCATGCCGAAGGCCTTCACCCGCTTCTCCAGGTTGGCCTTGGCCTTCTCCTCCTGCCCCACGTAGGTGTGGACCGCGTACCATTCAATGCTCATCGCAAAAGCCCTATGAGGAAGCGGAAGACCAGGTCGTAAAGCCCCAGGATCACCATGAAGGCGGCGGTGAAGGCCAAAATGGCCTGGTACCCTCGATGACCTGCTCCCGCGTGGGCCAGGTGACCCGGGAAAGCTCCGCCCGGGCCTCCTGGAAGTAGCGGACGATGCGCCCCAGCATCAGATCTTCACTTCCTTGTGCACGGTGTGCTTATCGCACCAGGGGCAGTACTTCCGGAGTTCCAGCTTGGAGGGGGTGTTGCGCTTGTTCTTCTCGGTGGCGTAGTTGCGGCGCTTGCACTCCGTGCACTCCAAGAGAATCTTGATGCGGACCTCGCTGGCCATGCCTTACCTCCCTCGGGGCGGGGGGAGGGTTTCCTCCCCCCAGGGGTTACTCCAGGATCTTGGTGACCACGCCTGCGCCCACGGTGCGGCCGCCTTCCCGGATGGCGAAGCGGAGGCCTTCCTCCAAAGCCACCGGCTTGATGAGCTCCACCGTGAAGGTCACGTTGTCCCCAGGCATCACCATCTCCACCCCCTGGGGCAGCTCCACCACCCCCGTCACGTCCGTAGTCCGAAAGTAAAACTGCGGCCGGTACCCCGTGAAAAACCCCGTGTGCCGGCCCCCCTCCTCCTTCTTCAAAACGTACACCGAGGCCTCAAACTTGGTGTGCGGCGTAATGCTCCCAGGCTTCGCCAACACCTGCCCCCGCTCCACCTCGTCCCGGCCCACG
>BBBL01000246.1 GCA_001311545.1 Thermus kawarayensis JCM 12314
GGAGCTCGCGAGGGCAGACGGAGGTAGCCCAGAAGGGAAAAGACGGAGAGAAGAACGAGGAGGAGGAAGGCGGCCAGGGGAAAGAGGGGGTTCCGCTCCACTATTTGGGCCAAAGCTCAAGGCCTCCCCGCCTACCCGGCGCCCTCGCCGAGGCCCCGCCTCCGGAACCAGCCCTGGTTCACCTCCAGGGCCCCCTGGTAGACCACCCCCGGGTAGTAGACGGGGCAGGGGTCGGCCTTGCAGGGGGCCATGTCCAGGATCCGCAGGACCATCCCTTCCCGGTTGAAGAAGGCGATGGAGAGGGGGATGAGGGTGTTTTTCATCCAGAACCCGGAGGCGGTGGGGCTGGGAAAGAGGAAGACCATGCCCTCGTCTCGGCCAGGCTCTGGCGGAACATGAGGCCCTGGGCCTGGCGCTCGGGGGTGTCGGCCACCTCCACCTTGAGGAGGTGGCGCTTGCCACTTTGCTCCACGTAAAGGGTGCTCTTGGGAAAGGTAAGCCCCTGGGCCAGGGCGAGAAGGCCCAGAAGGGCAAGGAGGGCCAGGAGGCGCATAGGCCCATTATGGCAGGAGGGGCTTCAGGCGGGCCCGGATTTCCCCCTGCACCTCCTCCACGCTCCGCGTGGCGTCCAGCACCGCGAAGCGATGGGGCTCCAGCTGGGCCAGGTACAGGTACCCTTCCCGCACCCGCCGGAAGAAGGCCAGCCCCTCCTCTTCAAAGCGGTCCTTCGCCTTTCCCCTTATGCGCTTAAGGGCCTCCTCCGGGGGGAGGTCCAGGAGGAAGGTGAGGTGGGGCCTGAGGCCCAGGGTGGCCCTCTCGGCCACCTCCATGAGCCAGGGGAGGGGAAGCCCCCGGCCAAAGCCCTGGTAGGCCAGGCTGGAGTCCAGGTAGCGGTCCGAAACCACGAAGGCCCCCTCCTCCAGGGCGGGGAGGAGGACCTTGCGCACGTGCTCCGCCCGGTCGGCGCTGAAGAGGAGGTACTCGGCCTCGGGGGAAAGGTCCCCTCGCAGGAGGAGACGCACCCCCTCTATCCCGCCTCCCGGCTCCCGGGTGAGGCGCACCTTGAGACCCCTCTCCTCCAGGAAGCGGGCGAGGAGCTTTCCTTGCGTGGACTTGCCGCTTCCGTCTAGGCCCTCGAGGGTAAGGAAGACCCCTTTCATCAAAGCCCCGTGGGGTGGTCCAGGAAGACCCAGGGGAGGCCGAACCTGGCCTCCAGGTGGGCGGCGAGGGCCTTGACCCCGAAGGTCTCCGTATCGTAATGCCCGGCGTAGATCACGTTGAGCCCCCGCTCAAAGGTCTCGTGGAAGACGGCGTGCTTGGGCTCCCCGGTGATGAAGAGGTCGGCGTCCACTCTGGGGAGGAGGCCCGCCCCCGAGCCCGAGACCAGGATCGCCGTCTCCACCCGGTCGGCCCCCCCCTGGTGCACCAGGGGCTGCATCCCCGTGAGCTGCCCCAGGCGGTCCGCCACCTGGAGGAGGGGGGTGGGGATGGGGAAGCGCCCCCGCACCCCCACGTCCCAGGGCTCGAGGTCCACCAGCCCCAGGTCCCGGGCCAGGACGAAGTTGTTGCCCACCTCCTCGTGGGCGTCCAGGGGCAGGTGGGCGGCGTAGAGGCTGATCCCCCCCTGAAGCAGGAGCTCCAGGCGGCGCTTGTGGTGCCCCACGATGGGAAAGGGCTTGCCCCAGAAGAGGCCGTGGTGCACCAGGAGGAAGTCCACCCCCTCCTCCAGGGCCTTTTGGAAGATGGCCTCCCCGGCGTCCACCGCCGCCCCCACCTTGCGCACCGTCTTTTTCCCCTCCACCTGGAGGCCGTTCTGGGCGGGGTCTTGGGGGAAGGCCTGGATCCTCAGGTAGGCGTCCAGGTACCGCACCAGCTCGTCCCGGTCCATAGGGAAAGCTTACCGGATGCCCCCCCGGAGGCCCCGAGGGGCGAATGACCGGTCAGTATTATGGGGGCATGGAACCCGAGGTCTTGTGGAAGCTCCGCTTCCTGTCCGATCTGGTGCCCGGCCCCGAGGGCTTGCCCCTTTTCCTCCTCACCGACGTTCTAGAGGGGGACCCGCCCCGCTACCGCTCCCGCCTGGCCCTCTTTGACGGGAACTTGCGCCTCCTCACCCAGGAGGAGGCCAAAAGGCCCCGCTACGCCCACCCTTACGTCTACTTCCTGCGCAAGGTGGGGGAAGGGGAAGAGCTCTTCCGCCTGGACCTCCGGGGGGGAGAGGCGGAGCGGCTCACCGAGACCCCAGGGGTTCTGGACTACGTCCTGGGGCCGGGAGGCGAGGTGGCCTTTCTGGCCCTGAAGGAGGCCCCCAGGCCCGGGGTTCCCCGCCTTTTTGAAGGCTGGCCCTTCAAGTTTGACGGGAGGGGCCTTCTGCCCGAGGGGAAGGTGGCCCTGTACCTCCTGAAGGAGGGGGAAAGGCGCCTCCTCCTGGACCGCTACCCCGCCCCCAAGGAGATGGTCTACGCCCCCGAAGGCCTTTACCTGGTCATGCCCGAGGACCTCGAGGCCCAGATGGAGGGGCGGGATGCCCTCTACCTCCTCCGGGAGGGGCGCCTGGAGAAGGTCTACGGCGGCGTGGGGCCCATTTACGCCCTGGAGTGGAGCCCCGAGGGCCTCTTCTTCCTGGGGCACGCCTTTGAGCGGGGCGGGGGGACGGAGGCCAGGCTTTACCACCTTAAGGAGGGAAAGGCCCGGGTGCTTCTGGAGGGAAGCCTGCAGAACTCCATCAACGCCGACCTGCGCTACGGTGCCCACACCCAAGGGCCCAGGTGGGGCGGGGATGGCGTCTACCTCCTCCGCACCGAGGCCGGGGTGGCCCGGCTCTACCGGGTGGGCCTGGACGGGGAAAGGGAGGCCTTGACAGCTTCGGGAAGCGTCCTCTCCTTCGCCCTCACCGGGAAGGGGGTCTTCCTCCTCACCGAGAGCTTTACCCATGCGGCCCGCCTCGAGGGGCCCCTGGCCCCTACGACCCCAACGAGGGCCTCCTCGCCCTGGCCGAACCCACCCCCACCGTCTGGAAAAGCCCCGAGGGGCACGAGGTGCCGGGCTGGGTCCTCCTCCCGGAGGGGGAGGGCCCCCACCCGGTGATCCTCTACATCCACGGAGGGCCCCACACCGCCTTCGGGGCCGCGCCCATGCTGGAACTCCAGCTCTTCCGCCAGGCGGGCTACGCCGTGGCCTTCTGCAACCCCCGGGGCTCCACGGGCTACGGCCAGGACTTCGCCCTCCTGGAAGGGGAGTGGGGGGAGCGGGACGAGCGGGACCTCCTGGGCTTCCTGGACCACGTGCTG
>BBBL01000247.1 GCA_001311545.1 Thermus kawarayensis JCM 12314
GCCACGCCACCGAGCTCGCCCGCCTTGCTCCCGAGGGGGCCCGGGTGGTGGCCGTGGGGGGGGGACGGCACGGTGCACGAGGTCCTAAAGGGCCTCGCCGGCACCGGGAAGGTCCTGGGCGTGGTCCCCATCGGAAGCGGCAACGACTTCGCCCGGATGCTAGGCCTTAGAGGCCTTCCCTGGCCGGAGGCCTTGGAGCTTGCCCTTCACGCCCCTGAGGAGGCGGTGGACCTGGGGGTGGTGAACGGGGAGCTTCGGGGCCTCCCTGGGGATCGGCTTTGACGCCCTGGTGGCCAAGAAGGCCCTTTCCGCTCCCGCTTTCCTCCGGGGGATGCCCCGCTACCTCTACGCCCTCTTCGGGGTGCTCAAGGACCTGCGCCTGCCGGAAGGAAGGGTCCTGGTGGACGGGGAGGAGGTCCACCGGGGAAGGATGCTCCTCCTCGCCGCCATGAACGGCCCCGCCTACGGGGGCGGCATCCCCATGGCCCCCATGGCCGACCCCCGGGACGGGAGGCTTTCCGTGGTGCTGGCGGGGGAGTTTTCCCGGCTGGGGGTGGTGTTCATCCTGCCGAAGCTCCTTCTGGGCCGGCACCTCGGCCATCCGGAGTTGCGGGCCTACGCCGGGCGGGAGGTCCAGGTGGCCTTCCCCCACCCCGTCCCCGCCCACGCCGATGGGGAGCTTCTTGCGGAGGCCTCCCTTTACCGGGCCGAGGTGCGGCCCTTGGGGCTTAGGGTGGTGGGGGGAAGGGCTCTGGCCCGGGGAAAGGCGCCCCTGCCCCAGCTGCGGGGGCCTAGAAGGCTCCCCGGATGGCCGAGTCCCGGACGAACTCATCCTTGGGCCTTTCCAAGGCGGCCTTTAACCGTTCCGCCGCCCGGGCCAAGGAAGCCATCTGCGCCCTAAGCTTCGTTTCCCTCGTCAAGGAGGATCCCTTCCTTTTCCACCGCCTCCCTAAGCCCCGGGGCCCAGGAAACCTCCACCAGGTCCAGGGACTGGAGAATGGGTAGGTCTTCCAGGGCTTCCCTAAGCTCCGCCAGGGTGGCCAGGTCCAGGGGGGGGTCGGCGAGGAGGGCCAGGTCGTAGTCCGAGCGGGGGCCCGCCTCCTTCCTCGCCCGGGAACCGAAGAGGTAGAGGCGGTAGCGCCGCCCCTTGAGCCGCTTTCGCACCCGGCGCCTTACCTCCTCCAGGACCTCGCCCTCCGTCACGGCCCCATTCTACCCGTATACTTATCCCATGCGCGGCCTTTCCCAAAGGGTCCAGGCCATGAAGCCCTCGGCCACGGTGGCGGTGAACGCCAAGGCCCTCGAGCTCAGGCGCAGAGGAGTGGACCTGGTGGCCCTGACCGCCGGGGAGCCCGACTTTGACACCCCCGAGCACGTGAAGGAGGCGGCGAGACGCGCCCTCGCCCAGGGCAAGACCAAGTACGCGCCCCTGCGGGGATCCCTGAGCTTAGGGAGGCCTTGGCGGAGAAGTTCCGCCGGGAAAACGGCTTGGAGGTGGCCCCTGACCAGACCATCGTCACCGTGGGGGGGAAGCAGGCCCTCTTCAACCTCTTCCAGGCCATCCTGGACCCCGGGGACGAGGTCATCGTCCTCGCGCCCTACTGGGTGAGCTATCCCGAGATGGTGCGCTTCGCCGGGGGGGTGCCGGTGGAGGTGGAGACCCTCCCCGGGGAGGGCTTCGTCCCCGACCCCGAAAGGGTGCGCCAGGCCATCACCCCCCGTACCAAGGCCCTGGTGGTGAACTCCCCCAACAACCCCACGGGGGCGGTTTACCCCGAGGAGGTCTTGAGGTCTTTGGCGGAGCTCGCCGTGAAGCACGATTTCTACCTGGTCTCCGACGAGATCTACGAGCACCTCATCTACGAGGGGGTCCACTTCTCCCCGGGCCGGGTGGCCCCCGAGCACACCGTCACCGTGAACGGGGCGGCCAAGGCCTTCGCCATGACGGGCTGGCGCATCGGCTACGCCTGTGGGCCCAAGGCGGTCATCCAGGCCATGGCCAACGTCTCCAGCCAGTCCACCACCAGCCCCGACACCATCGCCCAGTGGGCCACCCTCGAGGCCCTCACCAACCAGGAGGCCTCCCGGGCCTTCGTGGAGATGGCCCGCGGGGCTTACCGCAGAAGGCGGGACCTCCTCCTGGAAGAACTTTCCGGGATGGGCCTTAAGGCCGTGCGCCCCAGCGGGGCCTTCTACGTGCTCCTGAACACCGCTCCCTTCGCCGAGGACGAGGTGAAGGCGGCGGAAAGGCTCCTGGAGGCGGGGGTGGCGGTGGTCCCGGGCACGGACTTCGCCGCCTTTGGCCACGTCCGCCTCTCCTACGCCACCAGCGAGGAAAACCTCAAGAAGGCCCTGGAGCGCTTCGCCCGGGCCCTGGCTCAGTAGCGGCGCCTCTTCCCGGGGGCGAGGAGGAGAAGGGCCCCCAGGGTCACGCACACATCCGCCAGGTTGAAGACGGGGAAGTTGGCCACCAGGGGGATGGGGGTGCCCAGGTCCAGGTAGTCCACCACCCACCCCCGGCCCAGGCGGTCCACGCCGTTGCCAGGGCCCCCGCGGCGAGGAGGGAGAGGGCCAAGCCCGCCAGAAGGAGTAGGGCCGCCTCGCCAGGAGGAAGAGGAGAACCCCTCCCACCAGGAGGCTCAGCCACCCCAGGAGGTAGGCCCGGCCCTCCAGGAGGCCAAAGCCCGCCCCGCTGTTCCGCACCAGGGTGAGGTAAAGGAGGTCCCCGAGAAAGGGCCTGGGCACGGGGGAGAGGTTTTCCAGAGCCCAGAGCTTGAGGATCTGGTCCAGGGCCAGGAGCAGGGGTACGAGCACCGTGGGCATCCCCAAAAGTCTACCTTGTGCTATACTCCAAAGGGTTTGCCTTCGGGCAGGAGGGTGCCATGTCCAAGGTGTGCGAGATCAGCGGGAAGCGGCCCATCGTGGCCAACAGCATAGAAAGGCGGGGTAAGGCCAAGCGGCAAGGAGGCGTGGGCAAGAAGACCACCGGGATTTCCAAGAGGCGCCAGTACCCCAACCTGCAGAAGGTGCGGGTCCGGGTGGCGGGGCAGGAGGTCACCTTCCGCGTGGCCACAAGCCACATCCCCAAGGTCTACGAGCTCCTGGAGCGGGCCAAGGGCCTGAAGCTGGAAGCCTTTCCGCCAAGCAGATCAAGAAGGAGCTCCTCAAGCTCCTCTGACTACCCCTTCGCCGCCAGGCCTTTTGCGCCGGGGATTGCGGGTTGCGGAACCCACCTGCGGCCGCTTAGTATGGCCCCGTGGGCTGGAAGCCGGGGCACTACCTCCTTTTG
>BBBL01000248.1 GCA_001311545.1 Thermus kawarayensis JCM 12314
CTCCCCCCACCTGGGGTCGGGGACCCCCACCACCGCCGCCTCTTTCACCGCCGGATGGTCGTAGAGGGCCCGCTCTATCTCCACGGGATAGACGTTCTCCCCGCCGGAGATGAACATCTCCTTTCTGCGGCCCACGATGTAGTAGCGCCCCTCCTCGTCCCGGTAGGCCAGGTCCCCGGTCTTGAGCCAAAGCCTTTCCCCGTCCCAGACGAAGGCCTTCTCGTTCTCCTCCGGGCGGCGGAAGTAGCCCTTCATCACCACGCTCCCCGAAAGCCAAAGCTCCCCGGCCTCTCCCACCCCCGCCTCCCTTCCCGTCCTCCCTCACCAGGCGGGCCCGGAGGTGGGGCATGGGCCGGCCCACGCTTTCCGGGTAGCCCTCGGCCTCCTCCAGTTCCAAGGTGAAGCAGTTTACCCCGCACTCCGTGAGGCCGTAGCCCTGCTTGAAGCGGACGCCCTTGCTCCGGAAGGCCTCCCGCACGGGGGCGGGGCAGGGGGCGCCGCCGGAGATGGCGAAGCGGACGGAGGAGAGGTCGGCCCCGGCGAAGCCCTCCGCCTCCAGGAGCATCTGGTACATGGTGGGCACCAGGAAGAGGACGGTGGGCCGGTGGAGGCGGAGGAGTTCCAGGTACTCCTCGGGGCGGAAGCGCTCCTCCACCACCACCTGGGCCCCCAGGTAGAGGAGGGGGGTGGCCAGGGCGTTCAGGGCGGCGTGGAACATGGGGGTGGCGAGGATGTACCGGTCCTCCCGGGAGAGCCCCCAGGCGAAGACGGTCTCTACGGCGTTCACCAGAAGCTGCCGATAGGGGAGGAGGGCCCCCTTGGGCAGGCCCGTGGTGCCCCCGGTGAAGAGGAGGAGGGCGGGGTCCTCCAGGTCCACCCGCACCTCTTCCCCGGCCTCCTCCCCTTCCAGGAGGGCCTCGAGGGGAAGCGCCCTTGGGTCCAGGGCCTGGGCCACCCCTTGGAACCCCTCCCCGTAGAAGAGGACCTTGGGCTCGGCGTAGGCGTGGAGGGCCTTGAGCTCGGGGAGACTTAGGCGGTGGTTGAAGGGGGTGAGGACGTGGCCCAAAAGGGGCCCGGCGAAGAGGAGGTCCAGGTAAGCGGGGTGGTTCCAGGCCATTAGGCCCACCCGGTCCCCCTTGGTCACCCCCAGGCCTTGGAGGAGCCCGGCCGCCTTCCTGGCCCTGCGGTAGAGGCGCCGTAGGAGATCCAGGCCCCGCGGAACCACACCGCCGGGCGCTCGGGGTGGTAGGCGGCGAGCCTTCCCAGCCAGTTGGGGTCAAGCATAAAGCCCTCCTTCCAGGCGCAAAACGGCGGCCCCGTAAAAGTACCCGACCCCGGCGGCGGCTAGGGCCACCAGGCTCCCATCCTGAGCTTTCCCGCCTCCCAGGCGAGCTTCAGGGAGAGGATGGGGTCCAGCTGTCCGAGGTGCCCAAAGCGCTCCAGGTAGATGGACTGGGCCTCGGAGAGGCCGAGCCCGGCCAGCACCGCCCGGTGGGCGGAGCGCTTCATGTGGAGGAGGGCCAGGTAGTCCAGGTCGGCCTCGGTGTAGCCCGCCTCCTCCAGGGCCTCCCGGATGACCTCCAGGAAGCTCGGGATGGAGGTGGCGTCAAGCCTCTTTTTCATCCCCTCGGGGTCTTCCACCCGCAGGCGGTACCGGGAGAGGGTCTCTGCGGTGAGGGGTTCCCGGGTCCCCCCCACGGGGACTTGACCGAGAGGGCCAAGGTAGGGTCCATACGGTGGGCGAGGCCCATGAGCCTAAGGCCCGGGCCTTCCCGGGTGAGGAGGGCGGCGGCCCCGCCTGCGGCCAGGTCGTAGAGGAAGCGGGCGTGGGGGTCCTGGTAGTCCACCAGGTCGCCGTTGCGGTAGCCGCCCGCCACCAGGGCCACCCCCACCTCCTTCCGGGTGGCGAAGAGCCCCCGGGCCACCTCCAGGGCCCCCAGGAAGGAGGCGCACTTCTGGTTCAGGTCCATACCCCTGGCCCGGGACGCCCCTACTAAGGGCCAGGTAGGGGGCGGTGGCCCAGACGGGGTAGTCCTTGTGCTCCTCCACCATGGAGAGCACCCAGTCCACCGCTTCCCCCGGGAGGTCTGCCTTCGCCAGGGCTTCCCTTGCAGCCCGGGCGGCCATCTCCGCCGGGTGGTCCTCGGGGCCGGGGGTGGGTTTCTCCAGGATGCCCAGCTTCTCCCGCACCACCTCCGGGGGAAGGCCGGAAAGGGCCGCCACCTCCTCCGCCGTCATCCGTCCCTCGGGCAGGTAAACCCCTAGGCTCCGCACGAACATCTGCCTCAGGTAGAGGGGGGGTGTTACACGCCCGTTACACGGACAGGGGCCCTTCCTTCGGAGGATAATGGGGACGGTGCCCTACCCCGTCCCCCATTCCCGGCTCCTTCCCCCCCCGTACCGCCCGCGAGGTGCGCCGCCTGCGGCCCTTGCGCCTTCTGGAGGAGGCCTTTGGCAGAAGCCCGGGGGTGGTCCTGGCGGCGGGGGCAGGGTACGGGAAGACCAGCCTGGCCGCCGAGCTTCCCGGGGTTTACGTGGCCCTGGCCGAGGAGGCCAAGGACCTGCCGTGTTCCTCTGGCACCTCCTGGCCGCCTACCGGGGCCGGGCCCCCCTGGAGGAGGCGGCGGGCCTTTTGGAAGCGGGGGCCTGGCCCCACGCCCTGGAGGTCCTCCTCGAGGCCCTGGCCCCCCTGGGGGCCCACTACCTGGTCCTGGACGAGGCCCACCGGGCGGAGAGCCCCGGGGTGGTGCGGGTGTTGCAGGGGCTTTTGCGCCTCCCCTCCTTGCGCCTCCTCTTGCTTTCCCGCAGGGCTGCCCCCTTCGCCTTCCTCACGGTGTTTTCCGAAAAGGAGCTGGCCTTTGACCCGGAGGAGGCCTGCGCCCTGGCCAAGGCCTTGGCCCCCGAGGTACCCGCCTTTGAGGTGGAGAGGGCCCTTTCCCTGGTGCGGGGCTGGCCTTTGGGCCTCCGGGTGGTCCTTCTGGCCATGCGCCGGGGGCTTAGGCCCGAGCTGGCCTTGGAAAGCGGGGAAGGGCTTCTGGCCTATCTGGCGTACGGCCTCCCCGAGGGGCTTTTGGGGCGCGCGGCCCGGCTGGCCTCCTGGGCGAGGTGGCGGAGGAGGAGGCCCAGGACCTCCTTCCCTACGCCGAGGACCTTCTCTTGGAAAGGCGGGAAGGAAGGTTCGCCTTCCACCCTTGGTGCGGAGCGCCCTCAAGGCCCTCCTGCCGGAAGCGGAGACCCGGCTCTGTTGGCGGAGGCCGCCCAAGGGGCGCTCCTCCGGGGGGAG
>BBBL01000249.1 GCA_001311545.1 Thermus kawarayensis JCM 12314
TGGGCAAGGAGATGGGCGCCAAGGAGGCCCGGGCGGAAAGCCTGCGGGAAGGCCTCCAGCGCAGACGGGCCCTGGAGGCCCGCCTGGCGGAGGTGGTGCGGGAGATGGCCCTCTGGGAGAAGCTGGCCTGGGACCTCCAGGGGAACAACTTCCCCACCTACCTTCTGAGTTTCCGGCAACGCCACCTGGTGGAGCGGGCGGATGGGCTTCTCTCCACCCTTTCCGGGGGGCGGTACCGCCTGCGCGTCCAGGAAGACGAGTACTGGGTCTTGGACCTCTGGACCGAGGCCGGGCGCCCGGTGAAGACCCTCTCCGGAGGGGAGAGCTTCCTGGCGAGCCTGGCCTTGGCCCTGGCCCTTTCCGAGGAGCTTTCCCGGGGGCGTCTTGGGGCCCTCTTCCTGGACGAGGGCTTCGGCACCCTGGACCCCGAGGCCCTGGAGCAGGTGGCGGGGATCCTCGAGGCCCTCCCCACCCGGGGGCGGCTGGTGGGCATCGTAACCCACGTGGAGGCCCTGGCGGAAAGGCTCCCCGCCCGCCTTCGGGTGCGCAAGCACCTTCGGGAAGCCGGGTGGAATGGATTTGAGCACCCCGCTCTGGCGGGGGCTGGGCCCCGGGGCGTTTGTCCCTGGAGGGCCCCTACCCCGAGGAGGTATTCTCGTTTTGCCCAGAAGTCCTTTCCATGGGCGAGGAGGTGCGCCATGAAAAAGGCCAGGGACATCATGTCCACCGAGGTGGTGATGATCCAGGGCTCGGCCACGGTGAAGGAGGCCATCAACCTCATGAAGGAGACGGGCCTCAGGGCCCTCCTCGTGGACCGCCGCCACGAGGAGGACGCCTACGGCATCCTCACCGAGACGGACATCGTCTACAAGGTCATCGCCTACGGCAGGGACCCGAGCGCCGTCCAGGTCCACGAGGTCATGACCAAGCCGGTCATCACCGTGAACCCGGACCTGGGGGTGGAGTACGTGGCCCGCCTCTTCGCCAACACCGGCATCCGCCGCGCCCCGGTGATCCAGGGGGAGGTCCTGGGCATCGTCTCGGTGACGGACATCCTCCGCAAAGCCGTCTTCTGATCCGGGATAGGGGCCCCGGCGAAAGCCTCGCCGGGGCCTGGTTGCAACGTGGAGGCCTCTGCCTGGGGCCGAGAAGCTTTTTGCGGCTTTTCCTTGACCTGGTATAAGAAGACCCGTACAATGGCGGCGGAGGTGGAAAGATGAAGCGGCTTATCGCCCTGGTTCTCCTATTCGCCTTGGCCCTGGCCCAGGCCTCGAGGCCTTCTGGAAGGCGGTGGAGGTGCCTGGGGGGGTCTGCTCGGACGGCTCCCCCTACCGCTTCTACGTGAGCCCGGGAGACCCCAAAAAGGTGGTCATAGACTTTCAGGGGGGCGGGGCCTGCTGGGACCAGGCCACCTGCGGCCCCGAAAGCCGCACCTACCGCAAGCGGGTGGACGTGCAGGAACTCCTCCTCGCCCAAGGTATCTACAACCGCATGAGCGTGGCCAACCCCTTCTTCGGCTGGACCCACGTCTTCGTCCCCTACTGCACGGGGGACCTGCACGTGGGCCGGGCCACGGTGGACTACGGGGGCTTCAAGGTCCACCACCAGGGGGCTCGGAACGCCCAGGCCGCCCTGGAGTACGTCTTCCGCAACCACACCAACCCCGAGCGGGTCTTCGTCACCGGGTGCAGCGCCGGGGCCTACGGGGCGGTGCTTTGGGCGGACAAGGTCCTCTCCACCTACAAAGACGCTAAGATCGCCGTATGCGGGGACGCCGGGGTGGGGGTGGTCACGGGGGACTTCCCGGGCTTTGCCGTCTGGAACCCTCGCTTGCCCGAGCTGTCCGGCCTCTCCTCGCCGCCTCGGGTCTCGGAGGTCTACCGGGCCCTGGCCCAGGCCTACCCCCAGGCGGTCTTGGCCCAGTACACCACCCTTTTGGACGGTACCCAGATCTACTTCTACGCCCTCATGAAGAAGGAGCCTCCCCCTCCGAGGCCACGGCCCGGGAGTGGGCGGCAAGGGCCCAGGAGGCCCTCTCGGCCCCGGCGCAGGCGCCCAACTACACCTTCTTCCTGGCCCCGGGGAGCCAGCACTGCATCCTCCCCCGGCCCGAGCTCTACACCCTGAAGGTGGGGGAGGTGGCCTTCCTGGAGTGGCTCAAGGCCCTGGCGGAGGGGAAGACCCCTCCGCGGGTCCGGCCTTGAGGCCGAAGGCGGCGAACCAGGCCTTGAGTTCCGGGTAAAGTTCCAGCAAGAGGCGGTGGCCCTTCCTGCGGTCCAGGGGGGCCGCCGCCAGGAAGGCGATGAGGAGGCGGTCCCGGCCCTTACGCCAAAGCTCCTCCGCCTTTAGGGTGAAGTTGGCCTGGAACCAGAGGCGCTTTCCAGGCCGCCCCGCCGCCTTTCGTAGGCGGAAAGCTCCGCCTGGCGGGCCTGAGCCCCGAGAGGTACCGGCTCCAGGTGAGGAGGGTTTCCAAAAGGTCTGGCCTGGACCCCTGGAGGCCGAGGAGGAAGAGGTAGTTGGCGAAGAACTCGTCCAGCCAGCGGGCCCCGGTGCGGAGCTTCCAGGCCACCTGAACGGCGTGGGCGTACTCGTGGCCTAGGTTTAGGTCTAAGAAGGCCGGGATCTCCCCCGGCGGGGGGCCCAAGGGCAGGAGCACCTCCCGCAGGCGGTGGAGGAGCCTTTCCGGGTAGACGAGGGGGGCGTGGACGGCAAGCCCATCCGGCCCCGTGTGCTGGAAGGGGAGGCCGTAGGGGTAGGGAAGCCGGGCCCGCCAGTCCCGTTCCGAGAGGACGAAGAGGCGCACCGGGGGAAGGGGGGCGTAGGCGGCGTAGGCCCCTGAAAGGGCGAGGAGGTAGTCCTGGAGGGCCTTGGCCCGCAGGGCCCCCCCTTCGGAGAAGAAGGCGGGGAGGTGGGGGTGGGGAAGGGCCTGCATCAGATGACTTCCCGAAAGCCGATGCGCTCCGCCTGGGCCCGCAGGGCCTCCTTCAGGGCCCGGTGCTCGGGGAGGTCCAGGGTGGGGTCCTTCTCCACCACGGCCTTGGCCAGCTCCCTGGCCTTCTCAATGATCCCCGTGTCCTCGGCGAGGTCGCCAAGCTTAAGCTCCGGGTAGCCGGACTGGCGGGTGCCCCTAAGCTCCCCGGGCCCCGGAGCTTCAGGTCCATCTCGGCGATGTAAAAGCCGTCGGTGGAGGCCTCGAGGACCTTGAGGCGCTTCATGGTCTTCTGGCCCGCCTCCCCGGCCAGGAAGATGGCGTAGCCTTGAAGCC
>BBBL01000250.1 GCA_001311545.1 Thermus kawarayensis JCM 12314
CGGTTTTTTTGAAAAACACCTAGCCCGGCTGGACGCCCTGGGGGCGGAAATCCTCCTGCAACCCTCCGCCAACCCCGCCCCCTGGGACCGCCCCTGGCCCAAAGACCCCTCCCGCAAGGAAGGGGAGGTCTGGCTGGCCTCGGCGGAGGAGAGGCTCGTGGGCCGGGAGAACCTCAGGCTCCTCTTGAACCCCATGCTGAACGGGAGGATCCTGGGGCTAGCCTTTGAGGGGCGAAGCGGGATCTACGCTCCGGGAAAGGCCCTCCTCCTGGCCTCGAGGCCCACCGGGGACGAGGCCCTCCTCCTCACCCTATAGCTTCGGGGAAGAGCCGGATGGGGACCTTGCGGATCAGGCTTTGGCCAGCTTCTCCCAGGCCAGGTCCCGCACCGGGGCTTTTAGGTCCTCCGCCACCTCCTCCAGGGGGTAGCGACCCGGGGGCACCACCCGCTCCAGGAGGACCAGGTGGAAGCCGTACTCGGTCCTCACGGGCGGGGAGACCTCCCCGGGCTTGAGGGCGAGGAGGGCCTTCTCAAAGGCCGGGAGGTAGGTGCCCACGGGCTCGCACGGAAGCTCCCCCCCGGACTCCTTGGAGCCCGGGTCCTGGGAAAGGGCCTTGGCCACCTCGGGAAAGGCCTCCCCCCGCTCCAGGCGGGCCATGGCCTCCTTGGCCTCCTCCAGAGTGGGGAGGAGGATGTGCCGGGCGCAGTAGAGGGTCCCGTGGCGGTACGCCGGGGAAAGGAGCCAGAGGAGCTTGAGGGCCGCCGGGGAAACCTCAAGCCTCTCCCGGTAGTGGGCCTCCAGGGCCTCGAGGGCCATGGCCTCGGCGAGGAGGGTGCGGTAGGTGGGGAGGTCCGGCACCCCGGCCTCCCTCAGGGCCCCTTCCAAGGCCCCCTCGCCGGGAAAGGCCCCCTTGAGCGCCTCCACCCGGGCCTCCACGCTGTCCGGCAGGGGAAAGAAGCCCTGAGCCCGAGCCACCTGCAAAAGCGCCCTCTCCTCCGCCAGGGCCTCGAGGTAGGGGGCGCGGTACTGGGCGAGAAGGGCACGGGTCTCCTCCGTGTCGGGCAGGCCCAGCTGCCGTAGAGCGCTTTTGGCGAAAATCCCGAAGCGGAGCTCAAACTGGCTCCTGGTGAGGACCTCCCCTCCCACCTGGGCCACCACGGGGTCCTCCTGGGCGAGGGCGAGGCCAGCGACCAAGGACAGGGCCAAAAAGAAGGCGCGCATGCCCCATGCTAGCATAGGGGGCGTGAACGACCTCATCCTGAAGGCGGCCCGGGGGGAGCCCACCCAGAGGCCCCCCGTCTGGTTCATGCGCCAGGCGGGCCGCTACCAGAAGGAGTACCAAGAGATCCGTCAGCGCTATACCCTCCCCGAGATCGTGCAAACCCCCGAGATCTGCGCTGAGGTCACCCTCCTCCCCGTGCGGCAGCTCGGGGTGGACGCCGCCATCCTCTTCGCCGACATCACCACCCCCCTTTACGGCATGGGGGTGGACCTGGACCTGGTGGAGGGCAAGGGGCCGGTGATCCACCGCCCCATCCGGGACGAGAAGGGGGTGGAGGCCCTAAGGCCTCTGGAGCCCGAGGAGGCGGTGCCCTTCGTGTTGGAGACCATCCGCATCCTCAAGCGGGAGCTTAAGGTCCCCCTCATCGGCTTCGCCGGGGCCCCCTTCACCTTGGCGAGCTACCTGGTGGAGGGGGCCCGAGCCGCCACTTCCTCGAGGTGAAGGCCTTCATGTACCGGGAGGAGGCCCTGTGGCACCGCCTCATGGAGAAGCTCACCGAGGCCATGGCCCGCTACCTGAAGGCCCAGGCTGAGGCGGGGGCCGACCTCCTCCAGGTCTTCGATTCCTGGGTAGGGGCCCTCTCCCCCGCGGACTACCGCCTTTACGTCAAGCCCCACATGGAGAGGCTCTTCCGGGCCCTAAAGCCCCTCGGGGTGCCCGTGATCCACTTCGGGGTGGGGACCATGGGGCTCCTAAAGGACATGCGGGAGGCCGGGGGGGAGGTCCTGGGCCTGGACCACCACACCCCCCTCCCCTGGGCCCGGGAGGTCCTGGGGAAGAGCCCCGTGCAGGGGAACCTGGACCCGGCGGTCCTCCTCGCCCCCAAGGAGGTCATAAGGCGGGAGGTCCTGCGGGTCCTAAGGGAAAACGACGGGAGGCCAGGGCACATCTTCAACCTGGGCCACGGGATCCTGCCCAAGACCCCGGTGGAAAACGTGCGGTACGTGGTAGAACTCGTAAGGGAGGCAACCCCATGAACGTCCTACTGATGGCCTATGGTACCCCCTACGCCCCAGAGGAGATAGAACCCTACTACACAGACATCCGCCGAGCAAAAGGCCCCCAGAGGAGCTTCTCCACGAGCTCAGCGAGCGCTACGCCGCCATCGGCAAAAGCCCCTTGAACGAGATCACCCTGGCCCAGGCCGTGCGCCTCCAGGCCCTTCTGAACCTGGAGGCCCCTTCCTACCCCAAGCGCCTCCTTGGGCCCTTCCCCCCCCGCGCCCCCCAGGGCCCGGCGCGGGTGTACGTGGGCACCAAGCACTGGCACCCCACCCTCGGGGAGGCGGTAGCCGCCATGCACGAGGACGGGGTCAGGCGGGCGGTGGCCCTGGTGGCCGCTCCCCACTACTCCTTGAGGAGCGTGGCCGAGTACCAGGAGAAGGTGGAGGCCGCCTCAAGGCCCTCCCTGAGCATAGACTTCGTCTGGGTGGAAAGCTACGAGGCCCACCCCGGCCTCATCGCCGCCTACGCCAGGAGGCTGGAGGAGGCCATCTGGCGGCTCAAGGACCCCAAGCGGGCGGCCTACGTCTTCACCGCCCACTCCATCCCCCTCTCCGCCGTGGAGAAGGGGGACCCCTACCCAAGGCAGGTGGAAAAAAACGGCGGAACTCATCGCCAGGAGGCTCTCCCTCCCCCGCTTCCACGTGGCCTACCAGTCGGCGGGGCGCACCCCCGAGCCTGGCTCGGCCCCGACATCAACGAGCTCCTGAGGAGGCTCAAGGAGGAGGGCTTTGAGGAGGCGGTGGTCCAGGCGGTGGGCTTTCCCGCCGACCACCTGGAGGTCTTCTACGACCTGGACCTCGAGGCCCAGGCCACGGCGAGGGAGGTGGCTTGAGGCTCCTTAGGGCCCGGAGCCTGAACGCCGATCTGGACTACATCCAAGTCCTCAAGGATCTGGTGGAGGCGGCGTGGCTGAGGTAGCGTGGTGGGCGGGGGATGGGCGGGGCTTGCTGCCGCCCTGGCCCTGAAGG
>BBBL01000251.1 GCA_001311545.1 Thermus kawarayensis JCM 12314
CGCTCCAGGTGGCGCCGTCCGTGGAGTAGAGGACCGTGGCGGTGGCGCCGAAGCCCGTGGCCGTGGCGGACACGCTCAGGAAGTCGGTGTAGGCGGGAATGGGGTCGGACACCACCACCTTCGTGAGGTTCCCGGTGCCGATGTTCTCGGCCACGATGGTGTACTGAATGGTGTCCCCGGGGTAGGCCTGGCTGCCGTCCGAGGAGCGCACCGTGGAGCTGGAGCCCACGTAGGTCACGGCGCTCTTGGTGAGGGAGAGCTCCCCGCCCACCACCGTGGTGGTCTCGGTGGCGGTGTCCGTGGCCTCGTAGCTGTTGTCCGGGGAGCCCGTGGTGACGTCGCAGTTGGCGGTGACGGTGTTCACGTCCACCACGCCCACCGCCTGCCCCGCGGGCACCAGCACCCGGACGTAGATGGTGGTGGTGCCGCCGTTGGGCGCCACGTACACGTCCGCCAGGGCCCCGTACCAGTTGGTCCCATCGGTGGAGTACTGGTAGGTCCAGCCGTGGCTCCCGCCGCTCCCCGAGATGTCGCAGTAGGCGGGGGCGTTGGAGTTGTTCACCAGGGTGTGGGTGTAGGTGATGGTGCCCGGGCTCGTCACGGTGCCGGAGCGGTCGGGGTCCAGGACCACCTGGGCCACCGTGTTTACCCAGATCTCGGTGTAGACGTAGTCTATGGGCTCGGAGGAGGACTGGGTGCTCTGGGCCACGAAGTTGAAGCCAAAGCCCCCGGGAGTGGCGTTGGGCTTCAGGATGACGTGGGCCAGGTACGTGAAGGTCCCGCCCGCGCCGAGCACCCCGGTGTTGGTGATGGGGGCGCCGTCGGGCAGGCCGTCGTTGTTGGCGTCGGCGTAGAAGAGGACGCTCTGCACCTTGCTGGCGAAGAGGGTTGGGTCCATGGGCTGGACGGAGAGGGTGTAGTTGTCCGCCTGGCCGTTCATGTTGAGGTTGTCCACCCGCAGGCGGTAGACCACTGTGGACCCGGGGTTGGCGTTGGAGGACGGGATGACGGGCCTGCTGGTGGCGGTGTCGTCCGAGGTATTGGTGGCGCTACCCGGGGCAGGGGCCTTGCTGAGGTTATAGGGGGCATCCCTCCCATCCAACCCGCCGTAGATGTCCAGGCGGAAGCCGTCCTGCACCTGGCTCACCGTGTCCTGGGTGGTGTCCTGCCTGGAGGGGTCGCCCACGCTGGTGGCGGTGAGGGTGAGGGTGATGGGGGAGGAGGAGGTGTAGCTCGCGGGGATGGAGCACCTCAGGGCGAAGTCCAGGGTCCCTCCCGCCGGGACGGGGCCCACGGGGCCGGAGAGGGGCGTGGTCAGGTCGTCCGCCAGGAGCTGGCAGGTCCAGCCTGCGGGAGCGCCGGTGAAGCCCAGGGTGAAGCTATCCGCCGTGTTGCCGGTGTTCTTCAGGGTGTGCCGGAAGATCACCGCGGTGCCGGAGTATGCGGTGGCGATGGTCTGGGTGTCCCCGCTTCGGGTTACCGTGTAACCGCCCGCCGTGTAGCTGCCGCTGGCACCCGCCTGCGGGAACCCGTAGGGGCCCACGGCCACGTCGTGGCTCGCCCCCACGGTGTTGGTGGTGGTGTTGGTGGTGAGGGTCTCCCCGGGGTCCGAAGCGTCCCCGTCCCCGTTGGCGTCAAACTGGACGGTGGCGGAGTTGGCGTAGCTGGTTCCGGCGGCGGCCCCGGAGGGCACCTGGGCGGTGAAGCTGAAGGTGTACTGGGCCCCCACGGGGAAGAAGGCGCCCGCGCCCTCTATAAGCATGCCCAGCTTCTTGGTGCCGTCCCCGGTGATGCTGGCAGGCAGGGTCGCCGTCCAGGAGGTGCCGTCGTGGTAGATGAAGGTCGCGGTCCCGGCCCCCGCGTACCCCGTGGGGTTGGTGCCCGAGGTGGTCACGGTGAGGCCCGTGGGGATCACGTCCTGGACCAGGATGCCGATTTTGGGCGTGCCGTCTACCGTCACCGGGATGCCGTAGGCCGCGCTCCCCCCCACGTTCTGGCCGCTGATGGTGTAGGTGATGGAGCTCCCCGGTGCCACGCTCCCCGTGGGGCTCACCCCCTTGCTGGCGGTGAGGGCAGCCTGGGCTGTGACCACGGCCCGGGCCCAGTTGTCGGTGTCGGTGACGGTGGGGCTACCTGCGGAGGCGCCCGTCAGGTTCAGGTTCCCGTACTGGCCGCTCGTGGCCCCAGAGGGAACCGTGGCCACCACCAGGACACAGGCCTGCTGGCCCATGCCCAGGGTCACGCTGGTGATGGGGGTGTTCTCCCCGGCGTCCAGGGTGCCGTTGCAGTTGCTGTCCAGGTAGATGGCGGGGCTCAAGAGGTCAAAATTGTCTGCCGTTCCTTGCTGGGTGGAGAGGTTTATGGTGTCCGTGCCGTTGCCGTTGTTCTGCACCAGGTAGTTGAAGACCACCTGGCCCCCGGGGAGGGCGGTTTTGGTCCGGCCCGGGGTCGCTTCCGCGCCGTTTGGGGTGATGCTGAAGGCGTAGACCTGCTGGACGATGGTGGTGACCAGGTTGGACGTGGTGGTGCGGGGCTGGCCTGCGGAGTCTATGTAGCTCGCCGAGGCCTGGTTCTGGATGGCCGTGCCCGCGGGGGTCATGGCGTAGGCCAGCCCCAGAAACATAGCCATAAGAAGGCCGACAAAACCCGCTCTTTTCATCCACTTACCTCCTTTTCTACCTCACTATGGTCCTGAGGCTTACCGTCACCTTGCTCCCCTTGGGAAGAAGGGGGATGACCCAGCGCGCGTGGGTGTACTCTTCGGGTTTCACCTCCACTTCCTTTTCCACCTCCTTTCCGTTTTCCACCACCCTCACCCGCTTCTTGAGGGGAGGCTTGCCGAAGGTCTTCCCCCCGTCAAAGCTGAACTCGGGGAGGAGGGTGGCGGTGCCCACCTGGAGGGGTCTGGCGCTCCCTTCCAGATAGTGGGTCTCCTTGGGGATGGGGATGACCAGGACTACCTGGCGGAGGTCCCCTTGCGAGCGGTTTTCCGCCACCAGGCGCCACTCCAACACGTCCCCTGGCTTCACCGCCAGGGGGTTCTCCTCGTAGGCCTCTTTTCCTTCCGTCGCCTTGACCAAGTAGGGCCTGAGGTCCAGGGTCAGGGCCTGGGCCAAGCCACCGCCAGGGCCAGGAAGGCTGTGGGTAGGAGTTTTCGCATGCCCACCTCCTTTTGTTAGGATGATGGCCCGCCTGTGAAAACCGTGTGAAAGTCCCCCACCCCTTTGGGCCCCTATCTTGACAAGC
>BBBL01000252.1 GCA_001311545.1 Thermus kawarayensis JCM 12314
CCCACCCCGGCCTGGGGGGCCTTGCCCCACCACTCCCGGATGCGCTCCTCCTCCCGGGTGGCCTCCTTGAGCCCGTGGCCCACCAGCCCCGGGTGGGGGCGCTTCTCCCCAGGCTGGAGGGGAAGGACCGGGTAGCCCGAGGCGGCGTAGCGAAGGGCGGCGTGGTAAAATGGACCCAGGCGCATCATCCGCACCCCCCCTTACCGCCCCCGGCCCTCCAACCCGGGGGCAACTTGTTCACCCTCCAGAAACCGCACAAGCTCAGTGGCCGGGATGTAGAAACGCCGCCCCACGCGCACCGCCCGGAGCGCCCGCGTGGATGTAGCATACACGGTGTTCTCCCCGATTCCGAGAATCTTTGCCGCTTGTGGGGGGCTATAAGCCGCCCGCACGCCGTAACCGTGGGCCTCTGCCGATACTCTGAGGATTTCCAAGCCACTCATAGCCTCAGGATGGCTTATGATGTCCCGTGATGGAAGCGGGTTCAGACCGGACTTTTGGCGGGACATTGCTGAGAGGGGTTCTCCACTTGCCCGTGGCCCTGACCCCCGCGACCGCGCGGCCCCCCCTCACCGTGGCCTACGGGCCGGAAGAAGTCCCCCCCTGGGATTGGACGCGGGGCAGGTCCCCGTGGTCATACTTGCCCCTGGGGCCAGAGGGGGCTACCGCTGGAATCCCGGGACTTCTGGGCAGCCGCTACGACCCCCAAACGAGCACGCGACTAAACTTCAGGCTGAGCGCCCCCACCCTTTTGGTGGGGCACTACCTGGGGGACGAGCCCTTTGGTCCAGGAGTAGAACGGTCCTATCTAGACCTCCTTCTTGCGTTTTTTTTAACCGTGTACCCGAAGGGGAAGGGGGCAAACCGGTGCCCCCACTGACGTACCCCCGTTTGGTTCGCAAACACGCCTTCTTTGAGTGGCCGCCAGACCCAGACCCACCCTTCCCCCTCTACCGGGAAGTGGGCCACCTCGGGGGCTAGCCCTACGCCGCCCGCCCACGTCCCCCGTATTCATCCGCAGAACGCTCCGGGTGGCCCAGAGGATAGGCTTGTTAGACCCCTACGGCTCGGGCGACGCCATCCCCTTTTGGCACAGCTTCGCTTCTGAGGTCCGCGCCTACCTGGACTTCCTCAAGGAATACAGGACCCTTTCGGCAGACCCCCTCTCCATCCTTGACGACCTCAGGCGCAGATTGGAAAACGAGTCCCCCCATTACCGCGCCCTCGGGGCGAAGCCCCTCTATTGGCGGGGGCATCTCTTCTTTTTTTGGAAACGGATTCCACGATTATTACCACGCCCTCAGAGTCATTGAGGAAAGGGTGGCGGAAGGGGGGCTCCCCGCCGTGGCCGAATACTTCTGGGCTCAGGCCTGGCCTAAGGTGCTGGCCCGGGCCGATTGGTCCCTTGCCCAGTCCCTCAAGGCGCTTGGCCGTCCGGGTCCAGTGCATGTGCGTTGCGGGGTGGTGGAGTGGGTTTACCTGGAGCTTGCTGCCCTCTACTCCTCCCGCTCCCTCCGGTTCTGCCCCGTGTGTGGAAGCCCTTTCTTCGGTAAAAAAAGGACAAAAGACTTGCGGGGCGGATAGGTGCCGGAAGGCTCTCAAGCGCAAAGAAGCGAAGGGGATTCCCCTGGTAAGTAAATAGGTTCCGAGTAGTGGACTGCAACCGTACTGCAACCCGGGCGAGATGAGGAGGGGTGTCAAGTGGCAAAAACCCTGTCCAGGAGGACACTACAATACGTGGAAGGATTGGTTTTAACCGCCTTTTAATCGGTAGGTCGCAGGTTCGAATCCTGCACGGCCCACCAAACCCGCCCTCTCCGGCCAAGCCGGAGGGGGTTTCGGCTGGCCGGGGGCGCGGGCGTTAGGATGGAGGGCATGGCGGAGCCGTGCGGGTGGTGGTGGGGCTTTCGGGGGCGAGCGGCATGCCCTACGCCCTGGACCTCCTGGAGGCCTTAACGGGCGTGGCCGAAGTGCACCTGGTGATCTCCCAGGGGCCAAAAGGGTGCTTTGGGAGGAGATGGGCTTAAGCCCCAAGGACCTCCACCCCTTGGCGGCCCGGGTCTACAAGGACCAGGACCTGGGGGCCCCCATCGCCTCGGGCTCCTTCCCCACCCGGGGGATGGTGGTGGTGCCCTGCTCGGCCACCACCCTGGCCAAGGTGGCCTATGGCCTCGCCGACACCCTTCTTACCCGGGCGGCCTACGTGCACCTCAAGGAGAAGCGCCCCCTCGTCCTGGTGCCCCGGGAGACCCCTCTCCCCCTTCCCACCCTCAGGGCCATGGTTCAAGCGGCGGAGGCCGGGGCCACCATCCTCCCGGCAAGCCCCGGCTTCTACCACCGTCCCCGGGAGATCCCCGAGCTCCTCGGCTTCATCACCCAGCGCATCCTGGACCACCTGGGCCTTCCCGGCCAGCGCGCCAAGAGGTGGGGTGAGGGATGACGCTTTTTTTGCCGGCCTGCGGTGATACGATAGGGCCGATGACCCTCACCCAGGAGCAGAAGCTGGTCTTGGACACGGTGCGCCAGGTGGCCAAGGAGGTCCTCTACCCCCTGGCCCCCGAGTACGACCGCAAGGGGGAGTACCCCTGGCCCCAGCTTCGGGCCTTGGCGGAGCTGGGTTTTCTGGGCATGACCACCCCGGAGGAGTGGGGCGGGGTGGGGCTGGACTCGGTGACCTGGCCCTGGCCCTGGAGGAGATCGCCGCCGCCGACCCCAGCGTGGCGGTCATCCTCTCCGTGACCAGCGGGCTTCCCCAGTACATGCTCCTCCGCTTCGGCACCGAGGCCCAGAAGCGGCGCTACCTCGTCCCCTTGGCCCGGGGGAGTGGATCGGGGCCTTCTGCCTCACCGAGCCCCAGGCGGGCTCCGACGCCAAAAGCCTCCGCGCCCAGGCCCGAAGTTCCCGGGGGGGTTCGTGCTGGACGGGGTGAAAAGCTGGATCACCTCCGCCGGACAGGCCCAGCTCTACGTGGTTCTGGCCCGCACGGAGAAGGTATCAGCGCCTTCCTGGTGGAGAAGGGCACCCCCGGGCTCTCCTTCGGCCGCCCCGAGGAGAAGATGGGCCTCCACGCCGCCCACACCGCCGAGGTGCGCCTGGAGGGGGTTTTCGTCCCCGAGGAGAACCTTTTGGGGGAAGAGGGGCGGGGCCTGGCCTACGCTTTGGCCGGACTGGACTCGGGGCGCGTGGGCGTGGCCGCCCAGGCGGTGGGCATCGCCCGGGGGGCCTACGAGATCGCCAAC
>BBBL01000253.1 GCA_001311545.1 Thermus kawarayensis JCM 12314
CCGGCTCGCCTTGGTGGCGATGAGGGTCTCGTGGTTGAGGCGGTTCAGGAGGGCGGTCTCCAGGAGCTGGGCCTGGAGGAGGGGGCCCTCCACGCTCACCAGGGGCACCTGGGGGTGGGCGACGCGGCCCTCGGGCAGGGCCCTTAGGGTGAGGCCGGAAAACCCCCCCATCTCCCGGAGGTAGGCCAGGTAGTCCTCGGCGAAGAGGGGCCTCCCGGAACGGCTTTTGAGGGCGCGGAGGGCCTCTAGCTCCTCCTCGCCGAAGCGGGCTTCCTCCATCCAGGAGAGGAGGGGGTCCAGCCCGGCGAAGACGGTGTAGCCCGCCTGGTGGGCCCCGTAGTCGGGGTTTTTGCGGTAGAAGGCCTCAAAGAGGGCCTCCCTCTCGTGGAGGCCCAGGCGGAAGTAGACCTGGCCCATGGTGAGCTGGTAGAGGTCGGTGTAGAGGATGCCGAAGGGGTCCATGGGCCTAGCATAGCCCCAGGGTTTTCGCTACACTAGCGGGATATGGTGGAGGTGCACACCTGTAGCCCCGGCTGCCGCCACCACCTGGGGGGGGCGGGCTGGGGGGATGGGCCTTGGTACGCCTCGGCTACAACAAGGAGGCCCGGGCCCGGAAGTTCCCCTACCTCAGGGCCCTCCTGGAGAGGCCCCTGGTCTTTGACGGGGCCATGGGGACGGAGCTCCAGAAGCGGGACCTCACCCCGGAGGACTACGGGGGGGAGGCCTACTTCGGCTGCCCCGAGGTCTTGAACCGCACGAGGCCCCAGGTGGTGCGGGAGGTCCACCAGAGCTACCTCGAGGCCGGGGCCGAGGTCATTGAGACCAACACCTTCGGGGCGCTCCGCCACGTCCTGGCGGAGTACGGCCTGGAGGAGGAGGCGGAGGAGCTGGCCTACCTGGGGGCGAGGATCGCCCGGGAGGCCGCAGACCCCTACGGGGCCTTCGTGGCGGGGGCTTTGGGCCCGGGCACCAAGCTCGTCTCCCTGGGCCAGATCTCCTGGGACGAGCTCTATGGGGCCTACAAGGAGGCGGCGAGGGGGCTTCTCAGGGGCGGGGTGGACCTCATCCTTTTGGAGACCGCCCAGGACATCCTCCAGGTGCGTTGCGCCGTGCTCGCCGTGCGGGAGCCATGGCCGAGGTGGGGCGGGAGGTGCCCCTCCAGGTCCAGGTGACCTTTGAGGCCACGGGGGCCATGCTGGTGGGCACCGACGAGCAGGCGGCCCTGGCCGCCCTGGAGAGCCTCCCCATAGACGTGGTGGGGATGAACTGCGCCACGGGCCCCGACCTCATGGACAGCAAGATCCGCTACTTCGCCGAGCAGAGCACCCGCTTCGTCTCCTGCCTCCCCAACGCCGGCCTGCCCCGGAACGAGGGGGGAGGGTGGTCTACGACCTCACCCCCGAGGAGCTCGCCCGCTGGCACCGGAAGTTCGTCCTGGAGTACGGGGTGAACGCCGTGGGGGGGTGCTGCGGCACGGGCCCCGAGCACATCCGGAAGGTGGCGGAGGCGGTGAAGGGGCTTCCCGCCAGGCCCAGGCCTGAGGCCTTCCCGCCCCAGGTGGCCTCCCTCTACCAGGCGGTGGCCTTGCGGCAGGAGGCGAGCCTCTTCCTGGTGGGGGAGAGGCTCAACGCCACGGGGAGCAAGCGCTTCCGGGAGTTGCTCTTCGCCAGGGACCTCGAGGGCATCCTGGCCCTGGCCCGGGAGCAGGTGGAGGAGGGGGCCCACGCCCTGGACCTCAGCGTGGCCTGGACGGGGCGGGACGAGCTGGAAGACCTAAAGTGGCTCCTTCCCAGCCTGGCCACCGCCGTCACCGTGCCCCTCATGGTGGACTCCACCTCCCGGAGGCCATGGAGCTCGCCCTGAAGTACCTCCCGGGCCGGGTCCTCCTGAACTCCGCCAACCTGGAGGACGGCCTCCCCCGCTTTGACCGGGTGGCCTCCCTGGCCAAGGCCCACGGGGCGGCCCTGGTGGTCCTGGCCATTGACGAGGGGGGCATGGCCAAGACCCGGGAGGAGAAGGTCCGGGTGGCCCTGAGGATGTACGGGCGCCTCACGGAGCACCACGGCTTCCGTCCCCAGGACCTCCTCTTTGACCTCCTCACCTTCCCCATCACCCAAGGGGACGAGGAAAGCCGCCCCCTGGCCAAGGAGACCCTTCTCGCCATGGAGGAGCTAAGGGAGAGGCTTCCCGGGGTGGGGTTTATCCTCGGGGTTTCCAACGTCTCCTTCGGGCTGAAGCCCCGGGCGCGGCGCGTCCTCAACTCCGTCTTCCTGGACGAGGCCAGGAAGCGGGGCCTCACCGCGGCCATCGTGGACGCGGGGAAGATCCTCCCCATAAACCAGATCCCCGAGGAGGCCCACGCCCTGGCCTTGGACCTCATCTACGACCGCCGCCAGGAGGGGTACGACCCCCTCCTCGCCTTCATGGCCTACTTTGAGGCCCACCAGGAGGACCCGCAGAGGAAGGAGGACGCCTTCCAGGCCCTTCCCCTGCTGGAGAGGCTCAGGAGGCGCATCGTGGAGGGGAGGAAGCCGGGCCTCGAGGCCGACCTGGAGGAAGCCCTAAGGGAGGGCCACAGGCCCCTGGACCTCATCAACGGGCCCCTCCTCGCGGGGATGAAGGAGGTGGGGGAGCTCTTCGGGGCGGGGAGGATGCAGCTTCCCTTCGTCCTCCAGGCCGCCGAGGTGATGAAGCGGGCCGTGGCCTTCCTGGAGCCCCACATGGAGAGGAGGGGCGAGGGGAAGGGGAAGATGGTCCTGGCCACCGTGAAGGGGGACGTGCACGACATCGGCAAGAACCTGGTGGACATCATCCTCACCAACAACGGCTACCAGGTGGTGAACCTGGGCATCAAGGTGCCCGTGGAGGAGATCCTCAAGGCCGTGGAGGAGCACAGGCCCCACGCCGTGGGCATGTCGGGCCTCCTGGTGAAGAGCACCCAGGTGATGAAGGAGAACCTGGAGTACATGCGGGAAAGGGGGTACACCCTCCCCGTCATCCTGGGCGGGGCCGCCCTCACCCGGGCCTACGTGGAGGAACTACGGGCCATCTACCCCAACGTCTACTACGCCGAGGACGCCTTTGAGGGCCTGAGGCTCATGGAGGAGCTCACGGGCCACGCCCCTCCCGAGCTCACCCGCAAAGCGGCCAAGAAGCCAAAGAGGGAAGCCCCCCAGGTGGCGGCCCGTCCCCGGGCCCGTGGGGGACGGCCCCCG
>BBBL01000254.1 GCA_001311545.1 Thermus kawarayensis JCM 12314
GGGAGATGGTGCGCCTGGCCCGGGGGGCGGGAGACCTCTGGGTGGAGGGCTTCCTGACCCTGGTGGTGGCCCTGGCCTGGCTCAGGCGGGGGAGAGCTTCCCCCTACCCCCTTGGCGGTCCTAGACCCCTTCTTGCAGGAGGTGGCCCAGGCCTATCCCTTCGCCGATGGTTGGGAAGGCTCCTGGTCCGCTACCCCTTCCTGGCGGGGCGTACCCTCTTGGCGCCCCCGCTTTCCAGGGTGCGCCGGGCCCTGTGGCGCCTGGGCCGGCTTGCCGTGCCCTACCACCCGGGGGTGCGGGTGGAAATCCGGGCCTGGGGGGTTTTCCGTCAGGGTGGAGGGGCGGCCCGTCCGCTTCCGGCGGGAGAAGGCCCGGCTCCTCCTGGCCCTCCTTACCGCCAGGGACTGGGAGAAGGAGGACCTCCTCGAGGCCCTGGGCGTTACCCCGGGGGAGTTTCGCGTCCTCTGGTGGGAGGTGGTGAGCGCCTGGAGCCTGGCCGCCCCAAGGGGGTGGCCCCCTACTTCCTCCGCGCCCGTCCCTACGGGCTTTCCCGGGAGGCGCCCGAGCTCTACCTGGACCTTTGCGACCCCGGGGCGCCCTGGCGCCTCCTTATGCGGGCCTGGACCACCCTTTTTTTGGAGGAGGAGGCCCGGGCCTGGCTGGAGGAGCGGCGGCGGGCTCTGCTCCGTAGCCCCCACCCCGGGGACTGGCTTCTGGCCATGCGCCTGGACCCCTTGGACGAGAAGGCCCTCCTGCGCCTTAAAGGCACGCCCGTCTACGAGGAGGGGCTTCGCCTGCACCAAAAGGCCCTGGAGGAGCTCGGCCTCCGCCCCGGGCCGTAAGCTCCCTGGGCCGCGCCGGGGCCTTAAGCGGCCTTCTGGCCCCGTTGCTTTTGCATCTGCTTCCAGAAGACCACCAGGCGCTCACCACGTAGATGGAGCTGTAGGTTCCCACGAAGATGCCCACAAAGATGGCCAGGGCGAAGTCCCGGAGAACGCTTCCCCCAGGAAGAGGAGGGCGAGGATGGGGAGGAGGGTGGTGAGGCTCGTCATCACCGTGCGGGAGAGGGTCTGGTTGATGGAGCGGTTGACGAGCTCGGCGTAGGGCAGGTGCCGGAGGAGTTTCTGGTTCTCCCGGATGCGGTCCGAGACCACGATGGAGTCGTTGATGGAGTAGCCCACGATGGTGAGGAGGGCGGCGATGGTGGGTATGGAGAACTCCAGGCCCAGGAGCTGTACATCCCGGCCACGATGGCCACGTCGTGGGCCACGGCCAAGATGCTGGCCACCCCGAAGGTCCAGTCAAAGCGGAAGGCCACGTAGATGAGGATGAGCCCGAGCCCCACCAGAACGGCCATGAGGCGTTTTGCCTGAGCTCCGAGCCGATGGCGGGCCCCACGGTCTCCGAGGTGAGGACCAGGGCCTTGAGCTCCGAGGAGAAGAGCCGCTCCAGCTCCAAGCGCTTTTCGTCGGGAAGCGGGGGTAGCTTGACCGAGAACTCCTTGGCCGAGGCGGTGGGGGCCTGGACCTCGGTGATCACCGCTTCCTTGGCGGGGAAGCCCTTTTCCTCCAGGAAGCGCCGGAGGGTGTCCACCTTCACCTCGGGACCCACCCTGAGGGTGAGGGCGGTGCCTCCGGTGAAGTCAATGGAGTAGTTGAAGCCCTTGCTGAGGACGGCCCCCGCCGCCAGGACCGCCAGGAGGAGGGTGGCCACGGTGACGTACCGGGCGGGGCCCATGAAGTTGAAGCGGGGGTCCACCAGCACATGGGAGGGCGGATCTCCCCCCGGTCCGCCTGGCGCTCCAGGAGGTAGCGGCTGAAGACCAGGTTGGAGAAGACGCTGGCCACCACCCCGATGGCCAGAATGACAGCGAAGCCCCGCACGGGGCCGGTGGCGTACTGGTAGAGGGCGGCGGCCGCCAGGAGGTGGGCGATGTTCACGTCCAGGATGGTGAGGGTGGAGTGCCGGAAGCCCTCGGGGATGGCCTGGCGGAGCTTCTTCCCGGCCCTGAGCTCCTCCTTGATGCGCTCAAAGGAGAGGACGTTTCCGTCCACCGCCGCCCCCAGGGTGAGCACGAGGCCGGCGATGCCCGGGAGGGTCAGGGTGGCCCCGAGGCCCGAGAGGAGGCCCAGGATGAGGGCCGAGGTATAGAGGAGGCCCAGGGAGGCCACGAGCCCCAGGTGGAGGCCGTAGTAGGCGAAGATGAGGAAGAAGATGGCCAGGGTACCGATGAGGGCGGAGCGGATCCCCGCCTGGATGGCGTCCTGGCCCAGGGTGGGGCCGATGGCCCGGATCTCCGCCACCTTGAGGGGGACGGGCAGGGCGCCCGAACGGAGGACGAGGGCGATCTCGCTGGCCTCTTCCAGGCCGGAAAGCCCCTCTATGACCGCCTGCCCCCCGGTGATGGCCTGGCGGATCACGGGGGCGGTGTAGACCTTGCCGTCCAAAACGATGGCGAGCCGCTTGCCCACGTTGGCCCGGGTGACCTCCTCAAACTTCTTGGCCCCCTCCGGGGTGAAGGTGAGGGAGACCTGGGGGCGGCCGAACTGGTCAAAGACCGCCCGGGCGTCGGCTAGGTCCGCCCCCGTAAGAAGGGGAGGGCCGAGGTCTTCCGGCTTGATGAGGTCCTTTTCCAGGTCCTCCCGCTTCAGGCGGGGGTTTTCCCTTAGAGCCTGGTTGATCTGGCCACGGTGGTGCCGGTGGCCCCGTCCTTGAGGATGCGGAACTCCAGCACCGCCCGCTGGCCGATGAGCTTGAGGGCCCGGTCCTGGTCCGCCTGGGAGAGGCCGGGGAGCTCCACCGCGATGCGCTTTTGCCCCTGGATCTGGATGAGGGGTTCGGCCACCCCCAGGGCGTTGATGCGGTTTTCCAGGACGGCCCGGGCCTTTTCCAGGTCGTCCGGGGTGGGGTTTTCCACGTCGGCCTCGAGGAGGATGCGCAACCCCCCCTTGAGGTCCAACCCGAGCTTGATCTTGGGCTCCTGGGGGGCCCACGGCTTCCAGACCAGGAGCAAGGCCCCCAGGAAAAGGGCGAGGAGGAAAAGTCCTGTGGTCCACTTGCGTCCATAACCAACTCCTTTCCGTATCGGCGCAAGCGGGAAGGAGGTCAGCCCGCTTGGCCCATGGTGCCTTCGTGCCGTCTGCCTAAAAGCCCAGGACCCCGCCCTTAGCCTCCCTCCAGCTGCAGGCGGCGGAAGAGGAGG
>BBBL01000255.1 GCA_001311545.1 Thermus kawarayensis JCM 12314
TGGCTCCGGGGGGAGGCGGTGCCCCGGCGGGGGTACGCCCACTTCGGACCCCCGGAGGGTCTCCTCCCCGGGTTAAGTACACCGCGGCGAAAGCCGCGGTGGGGACCCCAAAAAAAATCTCCCCCCAGCCCCGGCTTGGGCATCCCATGTTGCGAAACCAAAGTGTGGGCACTTAGGCGGGGGCTACCCCTCCCACCGCCTGCCCCTGGAGCGGGTAGGCCTTTGGCGCTAGGGAGGGGGGAGGAGCCAGCGGGTTTCCTCCCGGAGGACCCGGGCCAGGCGGGGGCTCCTTTGGGGCAGGCTTGTCCACTCCTCCAAGGTGTAGACCAGGGCCTCCGCGGGCACGGGAAGCTCCTCTAGGGGAAGCCCCAGGGGGCGCTTCCAGGGGGGGAGTGCGCCACCAGGAAGAGGAGGTCCAGGTCGCTTCCCACCCCCGCTTCCCCCCGGGCGTAGGAGCCGAAGTAGCCCGCGGCCACGAGCCCCGGGATAGGGTGGCGGGAAAGCCAGGCCCTAAGGGCCTTCTCCACCTCTTCCCGGCTAGGCCATCTGAGCACGGACGAACCCAAGGACCTCACGGGCATAGCCCACCGCCTCCTCGCTCTGCAAGGGTCCGTAGTGCTCCGCCGAAGGCCCCTCGGGGAAGGCGTCGGGGTAGCGGGTAAGGATATAGAGCCCGTCTAGGTAGCGGGCCTTTTCCACCAGCTCCTGGGGCACCTCTAGGGGGAGCTCCTTCAGAAGCCGGGCCACCAGGTGCCCCCAAGCCTCCTGGCCCAGGCGGAGGTGGAGGGCCTTCACCGCCTTCCCGGCCGCCTGCTGGGCAGCGAAGCAGGCCCACTCGTGCCTCCCGGCGTTCCGGGCGATCTCGCCATCTCCAGCTCCTTCTCCGCCTGGAGAAGCCAGTCCTTGGCCCGGTTCATGCCCTGAGTTTACCGCTATACTCGGAGCATGCGGGCCTTCAAGGCGCACCTCCGGGGCCTTGCCCCCTACCCTTACAGGAAGGAGGAGGCCCCGGTGAAGCTGGACCAGAACGAGAGCCCCTTTGACCTACCCGAGGGGCTAAAGGAGGAGGCCCTGAGCGCTTCGGGCCATCCCCTGGAACCGCTACCCGGAGATCCACGGGGAAAGCCTCAGGAGGAGACTTTCCGCCCTCTTGGACTGGCCGGAGGAGGGGATCGTTTTGTCCCCGGGGTCCAACCTCCTCATCCTGGCCCTAAGCCTGGCGGCGGAGGAGGTCCTGGACCTCGCTCCCTCCTTTCCCCACTACGCCCACGCCGCCAGGGTGGCGGGGACCCCTTACCGGGCGGTGCCCTTGGGGGAGGGGTTTTCCCTGGACTTGGAGGCCCTCCTTTCCGCCTTCACGGGGGGGTGCTCTTCCTCCCTAACCCCCACGCCCCCACGGGAACGCTCTTTCCGGGGGAGGCCCTTTGGGCCCTGGCGGAAAGGGCCAGGGAGGTGGGGGGGCTTCTCGTGGTGGACGAGGCCTACCGGGAGTTCTCCGGCACGGACTTCCGCCCCCTGGCCCGGGAAAACCCCCATGTGGCCCTCCTTCGCACCTTCTCCAAGGCCTTCTCCTTGGGAGGTATCCGGGCGGGCTACCTCCTGGCGGGCCTCGAGGTGGCGGGGGTGGTGCGGGAGGTTCTCCCGCCCTTCGTCCTTCCCGCCCACACCGGGGCCATTTTGGAGGTGGTCCTGGAAAACCCGGGATACGTGGAGAGGGTGGTGGCCGAGGTGGTCTCCCAGCGGGAAAGGGTGTACCGAAGGCTTCTGGAGCACCCCACCTGGCGCCCCTACCGGAGCCACGCCAACTTCCTCCTGGTGCGAACCCCCGATGCCGAAGAGGCCTTCCGCCACCTCCTCTCGAGGGGGGTCTTGGTGCGGCGGCAGGACCGCTACCCGGGGCTTGCGGGGTGTCTCCGGGTGACCCTGGGCCGAAAGGAGGAGATGGACGCTTCCTGGAGGCGGCCTTCGGGGTGGCCTATGCGTGAGGCTTGGTGGAGCGGGCCACGGCGGAGACCTGGGTGCGGCTCCGCCTGGGCCTGGACGGGCCCCCGGGGGGCAGGGTGGCCACAGGCCTGCCCTTCTTGGACCACATGCTCCTCCAGCTTCAGCGCCACGGCCGCTTCCTCCTGGAGGTGGAGGCCAAGGGGGACCTGGAGGTGGATGTCCACCACCTGGTGGAGGACGTGGGCATCGCCTTGGGGATGGCCCTCAAGGAGGCCCTGGGGGACGGGGTGGGCCTGGAGCGGTACGCCGAGGCCTTCGCCCCCATGGACGAGACCCTGGTGCTTTGCGTCTTGGACCTCTCGGGGAGGCCCCACCTGGAGTACCGCCCCGAGGCCTGGCCCGTGGTGGGGGAGGCCGGGGGGGTGAACCACTACCACCTCCGGGAGTTCCTGCGGGGCCTGGTGAACCACGGGCGGCTTACCCTCCACCTGAGGCTCCTTTCGGGAAGGGAGGCCCACCACGTGGTGGAGGCCAGCTTCAAGGCCCTGGCCCGGGCCCTCCACCGGGCCACGAGGCGCACGGGAGAGGAGCTTCCCAGCACCAAGGGGGTATTGTGAGGACCCTCCTCATAGACTACGGCTCGGGGAACCTCAGGAGCGCCGCCAAGGCGCTAGAAGCGGCGGGGTTTTCGGTGGCGGTTTCCGCGACCCCCACGCCCATCCGGGGGCGGACCTCCTGGTTCTCCCGGGGCAGGGCCACTTCGGCCAGGTGATGCGGGCCTTCCGGGAAAGCGGCTTCCTGGAGCGGGTCCTCCGCCACCTGGAAAGGGGCCTTCCCTTCCTGGGAATCTGCGTGGGGATGCAGGTCCTCTACGAAGGGAGCGAGGAGGCCCCGGGGGTAGAGGGCCTGGGCCTCTTCCCGGGGGAGGTGCGCCGCTTCCGGGCGGGGCGGGTTCCCCAGATGGGGTGGAACGCCCTCGCCTTCCAGGGGGCCTTCGCCCCCCTTTCGGGCCGCCACTTCTACTTCGCCAACTCCTATTACGGCCCCCTCACCCCCCACTCCCTGGGGACGGGGGAGTACGAGGGGACCTCCTTCACCGCCCTCCTCGCCAGGGAAAACCTCCTCGCCCCCCAGTTTCACCCCGAGAAGAGCGGGAAGGCGGGCCTGGCCTTTCTGGCCTTAGCCCGCCGCTACTTCCAGATCCTCTAGGCGGAGAAGCCGCCCCTGGGCCCCCAGGCCGGTGGCCGCCAG
>BBBL01000256.1 GCA_001311545.1 Thermus kawarayensis JCM 12314
GCCGCCCAGAGGCTCGCCGGCGTGGAGCTTTCCCAGGTGCGGGTCCACGTGGTGGGGGTGGGGCGTGGCTAGCTGGGGGCCGAGGCCTTGGCGGAGGCTTTCCGCTACGCCACGGACTGGTTTGCGGTCTACGTGGAGGAGCTCAACGCCCTGAACGTCTATCCCGTGCCCGACGGGGACACGGGCACCAACATGCACCTCACCCTCCAGTCCGCAAGGCGCGAGCTGGACCTCGCCGACACCTCCCGGATGCCGAGGTGGCCCGGGCCATCGCCTACGGGAGCCTCCTCGGGGCCCGGGGGAACAGCGGGGTCATCCTCTCCCAGATTCTCAGGGGCTTCAGCGAGGCCATCCGGGAAAAGGAGGCCCTGGACGCCCAAACCCTGGCCGAGGCCCTGCGCCGCGGGGCGGAGACGGGTTACCGGGCGGTGATGCGCCCCGTGGAGGGGACCATCCTCACCGTGGCCCGGGCGGCCGGGGAGGGGGCCAAGGGGGAAACCCTGGAAGCAGCTCTGGAAAGTGCCCTCGAGGCCGCCCGCAAGGCCCTGGAGAGGACCCCCGAGCTTCTGCCCGTCCTCAAGCAAGCGGGGGTGGTGGACGCCGGCGGGGCGGGGTACCTGCGGTTTCTGGAGGGCCTACGGGGCTACGCCCTGAGGCTTCCCCTGCCCGAGCCCCCCAAGGTGGAGCGCTATGCCCAGACCGCCTTCGCCACGGAGGAGTTCGGCTACTGCACCGAGTTCCTCATGGAGGGGGTGGAGGTGCCCATAGAGCGAATCCGGGAGGCCGTGGCCCCCTTTGGGGATTCCCTTCTGGTGGTGGGGGCCGAGGGGTATGTGAAGGGGCACATCCACACGGACGATCCCGATGGCCTCCTTTCCGCCGTGGCCCGCTTCGGGCGCATGGTCCGCACCAAGGTGGAGGACATGACCGAGCAGCACACGGAGATCCTGGCCATGGCGGGCCTTCTGGAGGAGGCCCCGCCCCCCACGGGCCTGGTGGCGGTGGCCCTGGGGCACGGGGTGGCCCGGGCGTTCCGGAGCTGGGGGCCCGGGTGGTGGCCGGGGAAAAGACGCAAAACCCCAGCGTGGAGGACCTGCTTTCCGCCATCAGGAGCGTGCCCAGCCCCAAGGTGGTCCTCCTGCCCAACAACCCCAACGTCTTCCTGGCGGCGGAGCGGGCGGCGGCTTGGCCAAGGAGGAGGGAAAGGAGGTCTTCGTGCTCCAAAGCCGCACCCTGGGCCAGGGCCTGGCGGCGGCGGTGCGCTACACCCCGGAGGCCCTTCCCGAGGAGCTCCTTCCCGAGATGGAGGAGGCCATGAAGGGGGCGGTGACCCTGGAGGTCACCTGGGCCAGCCGCGACGCCGAGGTGGATGGCTTAAAAGTCCTGAAGGATAAGCCCATCGGCCTTCTGGACGGGAGGCTCGTCCTGGTGGGGGAGACCCCGGAAGAGGTCCTAGAGGGCCTCATCCGCCTGGCCAAGGAGGGGAAAGAGGTCCTCACCCTCTTCCTGGGGCCCAACACGCCCCCGGAGAAGGCGCAAAGGGTGGCGGAGAACTTCCCCGAGCTGGTGGTGGAAATCCTCCACGGCGGCCCCGACCTCTACGCCTATTTGGGCGTGCTAGAATAGCTAAAGAAAAGCCCAACCCTGCCCCGCCTCACCCTCGGGTATCCTGGGGGAAAGGGAGGGATGCATGTGGCGTAGCCTTGGTCTGCTGGTGCTTTTCCTCGCAGCCTGTAACCTCTCGGTGAGCCCGCCCGTAGCGGGGGACCTCCCCGTGGGGGAAAACCGGGTAGCCACCCTGCCCCCAGCCCAGGAAGGCCCTGGGGGAAGCCTGCGGCCCGGGGTAGCTGTCTTTCGCATCCCCCTTACCAGGATGGGGCCGTGGAGGTGGCAGCGGTTTCGGCAATCCTAGAGCTCAGCGCCCGGCTCCGCCTGGTCCTCCTGGACGAGCGGGGGGTGGTCCAGGCGGTGAGCGTGGCCCGGAACTGGTTCGGGGCCTACCCCGAGGTGGCGCCCCTGGCCCTGAGGCCCCAGGTCACCACCGACCCGGGGTGCGCCTGAACCTTAAGGGCCAGGCGGGCCAGGTCTTCTACCTGAGGGTGGAAAACTACGCCCTGGCCGAGGACCAGGTGGGCCTCTACGCCACGGCCTTTACCCCCAACCCCCGTGGCCACGGGGAGGACTTTACCTCGGGCAGCCTCCAGGGGGCCATTGAGTTTATAGGGGAGTTTGACCGCTACAACGTGGCTTCGGTCCCCTCGGGGATCTACCTCCGCCTCACCTACGCGGGGCCTCTGGACCTCGTGGCTCTTCTCTACAACGGTCCTAACGATCTTTATCCCAGGACCCTGGACCCCGTGCGGAACTGCGCCCAGGTTTCCCCGGCCACCCTCCTGGTGGTGCGGGACCGGGGCCTGGCCCGGGCGGGGTTTGACGAGGAGGGGAGCGGCCGCTACACCCTGAGCCTTTCCGGCACGCCCTGCCCCTAGGCCGCCTTTGAGCGGGATGAAAGCAAGCTAAAGGGCGTTATCGTTTTTCTCATTAACCCCCGCCGGAGGAGCTCCCGTTACGGCGGGGTTTTTAAGTGCTTGAAATATGTCTAGAATAATCGGGCGGCCTTCCCATGAGGAGGGGAGCTCATGGTTCTCAGGTTCCTCCCGTACTCCCGGGCATACTCGGGTTCGCTATGCGGGTTTGGCTTTGGCCTCTCCTCCTCGCCCTCGCCGTTGCGGGGGCCTTGGCCCAGACGGGCGCTCCGAAGGCCATGGTTCTGCAGGCCACCGCCTATACCTCAAGCGCGCGGGAGACCGACCGCACTCCCTTCGTCACCGCCACGGGGATGCGCACCCGCTTGGGGGTTCTGGCGGTGAGCCCAGACCTCCTAAAGGTCCTTCTACGGGACCAAGGTGCGCTTGGTGGACCTGGGTTCGGTCTACGGCCGGGGCCGGGGGCAGTTTGACTACCTCTTTGCGGGGCGCGTCTTCGTGGTGGCCGACGTGATGCACCCCAGGATGCGGGAGAAGGTGGACGTGTGGCTACCGGACCGGGCCACCGCCTTGCGCTTCGGCCGCCGCCTGGTGCGGCTGGAGGTGGTGGAGTACCCCCGGCGCTAGACCCCGTATCCTAAAGGGCGTGCGGTTTGCCCTCTTTCTGGCCCTAGCCCACCTGAGGCGCCGCCCCCTGCAGACCGCCCTGGCCTT
>BBBL01000257.1 GCA_001311545.1 Thermus kawarayensis JCM 12314
CGGAAGGCGGGGGGCAAGGGGAGGTGCTCCACAGCACCTGCCCCCTGCCCGGGGAGCTTCCCCCGGCCCAACCTCCTGGAGAGGGCCTGGAGGAGGGGGCTCCTTTGGGGGTGGAGGCTCTGACGCCCGAAGACTGCGCCTGGCGGGGGCCTTGGGCCTGGAAAGCGCCCTGGTGGTGCCCTTCCGCGCCGAGGGCTTCAGGGGCGCCCTCCTCCTGGGTTACCGGAGGAGGCGGCGCTTTTCCGAGAGGCTTTTGGCCCGCCTGGGCCAGGTGGCCACCCTCCTGGCCCTGGTTCTGGAGAAGGGGCGGTTTCTGGCCCTTCTGGAGGCGGAGGAGGAGCGCCTCAAGGCCCTTTTGGAAAACTCCCAGGACGTGGTCTACGTGCTGGACCAGGAGGGAGGGATCCGCTTCGTCAGCTCCAGCGTCCGGAGCCTTCTGGCTACGATCCGAAGGGTACAAAGAGGCCCCGGTCCACGCCTTGGACTTCGTCCACCCGGAGGACCGGTCCAAGGCGGAGGCCTTGTTTAGGGAGCTTCTTTCCCAGCCGGGCCACACCCTCACCGGGGAGTTTAGGGTCCTCCACCAAGACGGCACCCCCATCCCCGTGGAGGCCTGGGGGCGGAACCTCCTTCAGGACCCAGGGTAGGGGGGGCGGTGGTGGACCTCAGGGACCTCAGGCCCAGGCTCGAGGCCGAGCGGGTCAAGGGGGAGTTCATCGCCGCCGTCTCCCACGAGCTCCGCACCCCCCTGGCGGTGATCATGGGCCTGGCGGAGCTCCTCAAGGAGGAGCCCCTCTCCCCCTCGGCCCAGGAGTCGGTGGACCTCATCCTGGAAAGCGCCTTCCGCCTCAAGACCATGGTGGACAACCTCCTGGACACCAGCCGCCTCGAGGCGGGCCGCTTTGAGATCTCCAAGCGCCCGGTGTCCCTGAGGCCCCTCCTTCTGGACCTGGCCCGAAGCTTCCAGGGGGTGGCCCGGCTTTCCGGGGTGGAGTTCCGGGTGGAGGTGGAGGAGGCCACGCTGGAGGCGGACCCCGAGCGCCTGGTGCAGGTGGTGGGGAACCTGCTTTCCAACGCCTTTAAGTTCACCCCTCGGGGGAAGGGTGGGTCTAAGGGCGAAGCGGCTTGGGGAAAACCTGGTCCTGGAGGTCCAGGACACCGGCCCCGGCATCCCCAAGGAAGACCTTCCCAGGCTCTTCCAGCGTTACGCCCGGGCCGCGAACGCCCGCACCCGGGGGGTTTCCGGCACCGGGCTTGGCCTTTTCATCTCCAAGCACATCGTGGAGGCCCACGGGGGGCGGATAGAGGTGGAAAGCGAGGAGGGAAAGGGAAGCCTCTTCCGGGTTATCCTACCCCTGTATGGCCCGCATCCTTCTGGTTGAGGACGAGCCCCTGGTGGCCCACATGGTGCGCCGCCTCCTGGAGCGGGCCGGCCACCGGGTGGACTGGGCCCCTTCCGGCCAAGAGGCCTTGGAGCGCTTCGGGGAGGGGTATGACCTGGTGATCTGCGACCTGGTGATGCCCGGCCTCTCGGGCCTCGAGGTGATCCGCTCCCTCCGCGCCGTGAGCCAGACCCCCATCCTGGCCCTTTCCGCCAGCGTCTCGGCCAAAAGCCAGGAGGAGGCCCTGAAGGCCGGGGCCCAGGCCTTTCTGGGCAAGCCCTTTGAGGGCCAGGCCCTCCTTGCCCAGGTGGAAAGGCTTGTGCGGGGCTAGCCCCATCCCCTATAGTGGGAGGCCAAAGGAGGTCCCATGAAACGGCGGAGCTTCCTCAAGCGGGTGGGGGTGGGCCTTGCGGCGAGCCTGGCCTACACCGCCTTCGCCCAGGCGACCCCCCAGGTGCGCTGGCGGCTGGTTTCCAGCTACCCCAAGAGCCTGGACACCCTCTTCGGCGGGGCCGAGGACCTGGCCAAGCGGGTTTCCGAGCTCACGGAGGGGCGCTTCCAGATCCGGGTCTACCAGGCGGGGGAGATCGTGCCCGGGGGGCAGGTGCTGGATGCGGTCCAGGGGGGGACCGTGGAGGCGGGCCACACCTACGGTCCCTTCTACGTGGGCAAGAACCCCGCCTTGGCTTTTGACGGGGGCGTGCCCTTCGGCATGACCTACCGCCAGCACAACGCCTGGATGCTCATGGGCGGGGGACTGGAACTCCTTAGGCAGGTCTACGCCGACTTCGGGGTGATCCAGTTCCCCGGGGGCAACACCGGGGCCCAGATGGGGGGCTGGTTCCGCAAGGAGATCAAGGCCCTCGCCGATCTCAAGGGCCTCAGGATGCGCATCCCCGGCCTGGGCGGGCTGGTGATGGGCCGGCTTGGGGTGGTGCCCCAGACCCTGGCGGCGGGGGACATCTACCCGCCTTGGAGCGGGGGACCATTGACGCCACGGAGTTTTCCGGCCCCTACGACGACGAGAAGCTGGGCTTTTACAAGGTGGCCCGCTACTACTACTACCCCTCCTTCTGGGAGCCCAGCGCCCAGCTCTCCTTCCTGGTGGGGCAGAGGGCGTGGCAGGGGCTTCCCAAGGAGTTCCAGGAGGCCTTCCAGGTGGCGGCGGCCGAGGTCAACCTCACCATGATGGCCAAGTACGATGCCCAGAACCCCAAGGCCTTGGAACGCCTCCTCAAGGCGGGGGTGCGCCTCAGGCGCTGGCCCGGCGAGATCATGAAAAAGGCCCTGGAGGAGGCCCAGGCCCTCTACGAGGAGCAGGCGGCCAAGGACGCCACCTACAAGAAGGTCTACGCCGCCTACTGGACCTTCCGGGGGGAGGTTTTCCGCTGGTTCGCCGTGGCGGAGCTGGGCTACGAGACCTTCGCCTTCCCCGCCGTTTAATCCGCCTTTTCCAGGCGCACGGCGCTCACCTTGTACTCGGGGATGCGGCTTATGGGGTCCAGGGCGTCCAGGGTGAGGCGGTTGGCGGGGGCCTCGGCGAAGTGGAAGGGGGCGTAGACCACCCCTTCCGGGGTGCGGTCCGTGACCCAGGCCTTGGCCAGGATCCGCCCCCTCCGGCTCACCACGTAGACGGGCTCCCCGTCCTTTAGGCCCAGGCGCTGCGTCCAGGGGGTTCACCTCCACCCGCAGCTCCGGGTAGGCCTCGTGGAGGCGGCTGTTGCGGCTTAGGTCCCCCCCGTGCCAGTGGAAGAGGACCCGGCCCGTGGAGAGGG
>BBBL01000258.1 GCA_001311545.1 Thermus kawarayensis JCM 12314
CCTGGAGGCGGGCCTCCCTCCTCCCCCGGACCAGGGACGGGCGGGTCCTCTTCCTCCTGCCCTACCGGGGCAAGGCCCTTTTGTACCACCGACCTCCCCGCCGAGCCCGAGCCCTGCCCCCTCCCCCGGGAGGAGGAGGTGGCCTACCTCCTGGAGGAGATAAGGCCCTACCTGGGGGACCTCTCGGGCCGGGTGCGGGCGGCCTGGTCGGGCCTGAGGCCCCTGGTGGGGAGAGGGGAGACGAGGCTTCTGGTGCGGGACCACCTCATCGTGGAGGAGCGGGGGCTTTACACCCTCACCGGGGGGAAGTGGACCACCTTCCGCCTCATGGCCCAGGACCTGGTGGAGCGGCTCGCCAAGGACATAGGCCTCTCCCTTCCTCCCTCCGCGAGCCACGCCACGCCCCTCCTGGGGGCGGGGCCCATGCCCCAGCTCCCCCTTCCTGAGGCCCAGGCCCGGCACCTCTACGAGACCTACGGGACCCTGGCGGGGGAGGTCCTGGCTTTGGGGGAGAGGCCCCTTCTTCCCGGGCTTCCCTACCTGGAGGGGGAGGTGGTGTGGGCGGTGCGGCGGGAGCTTGCGCGGAAGCCCCTGGACGTCCTGGCGCGGCGGATGGGCCTGGCCTTCCTGGACCAAGAGAAGGCCCAGGAGGCCCTGCCGAGGGTGGTGGGGCTCATGGCGCCCCTATTGGGGTGGGGGGAGGAGAGGCAGCGGGCGGAGCTGGAGGAGGCCCAGAAGGCCCTCCAGGGGCTTTGCTAAGCCCTAGCTTCCTGGCTCCGCTCCACCGCCTCCTTTTCCCGCAGGATGGCCCGCACCCTTTCCCCAGGGATGGTCTCTTCCCTGAGGAGCTCCTCGGCGATCCGGTGCATGGCCTCGGCGTGCTCCAAGAGGACCTGGCGGGCCCGGGCGTAGGCCTCGTCCAGGATCTTCCGGATGTCCTCGTCAATGAGGCGGGCAGTTTCCTCGGAGTGGTCCTTCTTCTTGGCGATCTCCTCCCCCAGGAAGATGGGCCCCGAGTCCGATCCCCAGGCGATGTTCCTGAAGTGCTCCCCCATGCCCCAGTCCAGGACCATGCGCTTGGCGATTCCCGTGGCCCGCTTAAAGTCGTCCTGGGCCCCGGTGGTCACGGTGCCGGTGAAGAGCTCCTCCGCCACCCGGCCCGCCATGAGGACGGAAAGCTCGTCCATGAGGTGCTCCTTGGAGACCAGGACCCTTTCCTCGGGCTTGCTCCAACGCGCCCCCAGGGCCATTCCCCGGGGAACGATGGAGACCTTCTCGGTTTTGTCGGCGTGGGGCAGGACCTCGCCCACCACGGCGTGCCCCGCCTCGTGGTAGGCCACGGCCCGGCGTTCCTCCTCGGAGAGCTTCAGGGCGGGGCGCTCCAGGCCCAGGACGATCTTGTCCAGGGCCTTCAGGAAGTGTTCCTTACGGATTCTCTTTTCCCCGTCCCTGGCGGCCAGCAGGGCGGCCTCGTTCACCAGGTTCTTGAGGTCCGCTCCCGAGAACCCCGGGGTGAGGTGGGCGAGTTCCAGGCATCCACGTCCTCGGCCATGGGTTTGCCCCGCATGTGCACGAGGAGGATCTCCTTGCGCTCCTCCAAGGAAGGGAGGCCCACCACCACCTGGCGGTCAAAGCGGCCCGGGCGCAGGAGGGCCGGGTCCAGGATGTCGGGGCGGTTGGTGGCGGCGAGGACGATGACGGAGGTGTCCTTCTCAAACCCGTCCATCTCCGAAAGGATCTGGTTCAGGGTCTGCTCCCTCTCGTCGTGGCCGCCCCCGATGCCCGCCCCCCGTTTACGGCCGATGGAGTCCAGCTCGTCTATGAAGATGATGCTGGGGGCGTTCTTGCGGGCGTCCTCAAAGAGGCTCCGCACCCGGCTCGCCCCCACCCCCACGAACATCTCCATGAACTCGCTGGCGGAGACGGAGAAGAAGGGCACCCCGGCCTCCCCGGCCACCGCCCGGGCCAGGAGGGTCTTCCCGGTGCCGGGGGGGCCCACCAGGAGAACCCCCTTGGGGATCTCGGCCCCCAGCTCCAGGTACTTCTTGGGGTTTTTGAGGAAGTCCACCACCTCCATGAGCTCCCGCTTGGCCTCCTCGTGGCCGGCCACGTCCTTGAAGGTGGTGGCGACCCGCTTCTCCTTACCGTAGAGGCGGGCCCGGCTCTGGCCGAACTGCATCACCTGGCCCGCGCCTCCTTGGGCCCGCATGAAAAAGAACCAGAAGAAGAGGATGAGGAGCAGGGTGGGCCCCACGTAGAGGAGGAGCTGGGGCCAGAAGGAGGGGGGTTTGGTGACCACCTTGACCCCGTTTTCTTCCAGGAAGCGCAGCAGCTCGGGGTCCTGGACCTGGGCCGGGGGCAAGGGCACCTGGAAGCGCCTCGCCACCTGGCTTCCCCCCTGGGGGGTGGGGAAGCGCTCGGGTTCCTTGAGGAGGCCCAGGATGCGGGTTTCCTCCAGGGTGACCTCCGCCACCTTGCCCTGGCGCACCAGCTCCCGGAACCCGGTGTAGGAAAGGGTGGGGGCCGGGGGCCCGGTGAAGGCGGTGTAGGCCAGGTAGCCCAGAAGGAGCAAAAAGATGAGGGTAAAGGGGTTGATTCGCTGCGGCAACATCTACCTCCCTTGCCCTATGGTAGCGCCTGGCGGGTGAGAGGACTGAGGGGTGTGGTATCCTCTAGCGGCGATGAGGGGGGTCCTCGAGGCCCTGCACCAGGGGGATTACGACACCGCCATTGAACGCCTCACCCGCAAAGCCCTCTTCGGGCGGAAGGAGGAGGCCAAGGAGGCCCTTTTGCTCCTGGCCGAGGTGCACAGCCTCTACGGGATGGAGGGCCTGGAAAAGGCCCACCGGGCCCTGGAGGAGGCCTACGAGCTGGGGGGGCTGGAGTACAACCCCCTGTACCGGGCCCTTCTGGGGGAGCTGCTCGCCCTGGAGGGGCGGCCCGAGCGGGAGGTCCTTCCCCTCTTCCTGCCCACGGAAGACCCCAGGGCCCGCTACCACCAGGCCCAGGCCCTCTTCTACCTGGACCGCCTGGAGGAGGCCCTGGCGACCTTGAAGGAGGGCCTCCCCGCCTTCTTGGCCTGGCGGGCGGAGGGCTTAAGGGGCGGGTTTTGGAGCGCCTGGGCCGCCACCTGGAGGCGGCCAGGGCCTACGAG
>BBBL01000259.1 GCA_001311545.1 Thermus kawarayensis JCM 12314
CTTGAGGCGGCTTCTCCAGGTCCTTCCCCTCCTGGTGCCCCCCCTGGTGGTGGGGCTGGGCTTCCTCCTGGCCTTCAACCGCCCTCCCCTGGCCCTTTCCGGCACCTTCTGGATCGTGGTGTTCGGCCACGCCGCCTTGGGCTTTCCCTTTTTCTTCCGCACGGTCTACGCCGGCCTCTCGGGCCTGGAGGTCCGGCTCCTCATGGAGGCGGCCCAGGCCTCGGGGGCGGGGCTTGGGGCGCGGCTACGCTACGTCCTCCTGCCCAATCTCCTGCCTGCGGTCCTCTCGGGTAGCCTTGTGGCCTTCGCCATCTCCATGGGGGAGTTTGAGGTGACCAGCATGGTGGCGGGCTTCGGCACCGTGACCCTTCCCCTCCTTCTCTTTCAGAGCCTGCGGGAGGACTTCCGGGCGGCGAGCGCCGTGGCCAGCGTCCTCCTCTACACCACCCTCCTGGCCCTTTTGGGCCTGACCCTCCTCCGGCGGCGCTGAGGCCCCCAAGGGGCGCTTGGATCACCCGGGGGCGCGGGCGAACAGGGGGACCTCCAGGAAACGGTGAACCCACTCCGCCATCCCTTCCCGCGCCGGCCCCAGGTATCTGCGGGGGTCCACCTCCCCTTCCACCTTCTCCCTCAAGGCGGCGGTAAAGGCGGCGAAGGCCCTCGTGGCCACGTTGATCTTGGCCACCCCTAAGGCCGCGGCCCTGGCCAGGTCCTCGAGGTCCGCGCTGGAACCCCCGTGGAGGACCATGGGCCTGCGCAGGGAGGCCAGCCCCTCCAGACGGGATAGCTCCAGCTTCCTCGGGGTCAGGCTCTTGTGAACCGTTCCCAGGTCCACCGCGATCCAGTCGGGCCGAGTTTCCCCTAAAAGCCACATCAACTCTTCCACGGGGCGGCGCCGGCCGGACCTTTCCCCTTTGGCACCACCTCCACTTCCAGCTCCAAGGGGCGTTCCCCCGCGATCCTGCGCGCTTCCAAGAGAAACTCCAGGGGGCCTTCCTCCACCATGGCCGAGTCAAAGCCCAGGCGAAAGGCCTCTTCCAGGAGGCCAAGGTCCTCCGCGTGGTCCAGGTGCAGGTAGACGGGGACCCTCGCCCTCTCGCGGAGGACCTTCCCCAAGGCGGCCAGCTCCTGCAGGCCCGCGTAGCGCACGGCGTTTTGGGAAAACATGAGGAAGATGGGCTTTCCTGCCCGCTCGGCCCCCCACACCACCGCCTGGGCGGTTTCCAGGTTCACCGCATTCACCGCCAGGAGGGCCTGCCCCCTCTCGTAGGCCCTCTGGACCATCTCCCCCGCGGTCATGGGCCCACTTTAGCCCCCCTGGGGCTCCCTTGGGGAAAGAAATGCGCGAATCCCCGGCGAACGCGCATATACCCATGAAGCCGGGTCGGGCGTCCCCTATGCTGGTCCTTGTGCCGAGGAAGGCTGCCGATGCCCAGGTGCTGGCCTTGGTCCAGACGTACGGCGAGGTGTCCGTGGAGGAGCTCGCCCGCCTTCTTCGGCTTCACCAGGCCACGGTGCGGCGTTCCTTGGCCCGCCTTCAGGCCAAGGGCTTGGTGGAGCGCCGCCGGGGAGGCGCGCGGCTCTTCGCCGCGGTGAACTACGTGGGGGAGATGGCCCGGCACATGGAGGAGGTTCCAGAGGCCAAGAAGCGCATCGCTCACAAGGCCCTCGCCCTGGTGAAGGAGGGTTACCGCATCGGCATCTCGGGGGGGTCCACCTGTACCCTCTTTGCCCGCACCCTCCGCTTCCGCTCCGTGGAGGTGTACACCAACGCCGTAAACATCGCCGTGGAGCTTTACTCGTACCCCAAGACCCGGGTCCACGTCCTGGAGGGGGATTTGAACGCCTACTCCTACGAGCTGGTGGGCCCGAGGGCCCTGGAGAGCGCTCGCCGCGTCCCGGAGCTGGACGCCCTTTTTGTGGGGGCCAGCGCCGTCAACGAGGAGGGGTTTTTCATGCGGGACACCCCGGAGGCTCAGGTGGCCCGGGCGCTGGCGGAGCGGGCCAAGGCCGTGTACGTGCTGGCGGAGTCTCGCAAATGGGGAAAGGTGGCGGCGGGGTTTTTCGCCCCTCTGGAGGCGTGACGGCCTGGATCAGGGAGGTAGACCATGGGGATGTTGGAGGAGATCTTGGGTAGTCCGGCGGGTTGGCAGCAGGCCCTGAGGCTGGCAGAGGAGAAAGCCCTTCCCCAGGAAGACACCCTCTTCTTGGGCTCGGGCTCCAGCTACTTCCTCGCCCAAGCCGCAGCCCATCTCGCCCGCTCCGGAGGGCGGAAGGCCTTGGCCCTGCCCTCGGCCGAGGCCATGCTCTACCCCGAGGCCGCGGGGGGGTTCCCCTTGGTGGTGGGCATCTCCCGCTCGGGTCAGACCACCGAGCTCCTTCAGGCCGTGAGGGCTTTGGGGCGCCAGGCCTGGCTCATCACCACCCGGGAGGCCGGGGGCGATCTCTTCGCCCAAAAGGTGGTCCTCTCCGAGGCCCAGGAGGAGGCCATTGTCCAGACCCGCTCCTTTTCCAGCGCCTTCGTGTACCTGGCCTATGCCTCACGGGAAGCGAGGCCTTGCGCTCCTTGCCCCACCGTTTCGCCACCCACGGGGCCGAGGACTTTCCCCGGGGGAAGCGGTACTTCCTGCTGGGGTCCGGGGTGGCCTGGGCGGTGGCCCAGGAGGCCGTCCTCAAGCTGAAGGAGACCGCGTTGGTCTGGGCGGAAGCTTCCAAAGCCTGGAGTTCCGCCACGGTCCCAAGAGCCTTCTGGACGAGGAGAGCGTGGTTTTCCTCTTGGAGAGCCATCCCCTCGAGGCCCCCCTGGCGGAGGAGGCGGGGTCCTTGGGGGCCCAGGTGGTGCGCCTTCCGGGGGAGCTTGGGGAACTCCCTTTGAGCCTCGCGCGGCTCCAGCTCTTCGCTTACCGCCTGGCCCTGGAGCGGGGTCTGGACCCCAACCGGCCCCGCCACCTGACCTACGCCGTGCGGCTATGATCCAGAGCCTCACCCCTTGCCCTTGTCTGGACCGCATTCTCCGGCTCTCCCAGAGGCTTCGGCCGGGGAGGCTTCACCGGTCCAGGAGGTGGAGGAGCTCGCCGGGGGCAAGGGGCTCAACCTGGCACGGGCGGTGGTGCGCCTGGGCGGGGAGGCGGAGGCGGTGG
>BBBL01000260.1 GCA_001311545.1 Thermus kawarayensis JCM 12314
GGACCCCGGCCTTTAGGCCCTCGGGCCAGGGGGCCTGGAGGAGGCCCGGGGCGAGGTAGGGCAGGTAGAGGGTGGCCCCCTCCTTCCCCCGCTCCTCCCGGGGCTCAGCGAGGTAGGGGGCGGGGAGGTCCAGGACCACCCTTAGCCCCGAGGGCCTTTTCCCGAAGCGCACCCCCGCCTCGGGCACCCGGAAGTAGCCCAGGGCCTTGAGCGCCTCCAAGGGGAACCGGTCCCCTTCCGGGGGAGGCAGGTGGGCCCCCAGGGGCTCGGCCCAGCCCACCCCGGGCAGGTAGACGAAGCGCTTTCCGCCCCCCTCGTACACCCAGGCCCCCCCTTCCTCCCGGAAGGCGAGGCCCACCTGCTCCACGGGGAGGAGGGTCTGGCCTAGGGCGAGGCCGAGGAACAGGAAGAGGGCGAGCCGCCTCATCCTCCCATGAAACCAAACCTTTCTGAGAAGCGGATGGAGCCCTACCCCTTCACCACGATGAGGGGCCTGAGGCGGGCCACCTTTTTCCCGATCCCCGCCCCCTCCACCGCCTCCACCACCAAGGAGACGTCCTTGTAGGCCTCGGGCATCTCCTCGTCCACCGTGGCCCGGGTGGCGGCCCGGACCAGGATGCCCTTTTCCGCAAGCTCCTTCACCAGGTTCCGCTCCCGGGCTACCCGTTTGGCCTGGTGGCGGCTCATCTTGCGCCCGGCCCCGTGGCAGCTGCTTCCGAAGGAGACCGCCATGGCCCTTTCCGTCCCCGTCAGGACGTAGGAGTAGCGGCCCATGTCCCCCGGCACCAGGACGGGCTGGCCCACCTTGCGGTACTCCTCCGGGATCTCCGGATTTCCGGGGCCGAAGGCCCGGGTGGCCCCCTTGCGGTGGACCAGGACCCGCCTTCCCCCGTGCTCCTCAAACTTGGCGTTGTTGTGGGCGAGGTCGTAGAGGACCCTGAGGCCGTGGTCCCTGGGGGTGAAGCCCACCTCCTCAAAGGCCTCCCGCACGAAGTGGGCGATGAGCTGGCGGTTGGCGAAGGCGAAGTTGGCGGCGGCGGCCATGGCCTGGAGGTAGTCCTGGCCCTCGGGGCTCCTTATGGGGCGGCGGCGAGCTGCTTGTCCACGAGTTCAATGCCGTAGCGGGGGGCTACTTTAAGGAAACGCTCCACATAGTCCTGGCAGACCTGGTGGCCCAGGCCCCGGCTTCCCGTGTGGATGAGGACGGTGATCTGGCCTTTGAAGAGGCCGAAGGCTAGGGCCGCCTCCTCATGGTAGATCTCGTCCACGTACTGCACCTCCAGGAAGTGGTTCCCGCTCCCCAGAGTGCCGATCTGGGGGCCCCCGTTCGAAGGCCCGCTCCGAGACCTTGTCGGGGTTGGCCCAGGGGAGGCGGCCTCGGACTCGATGAAGCCCACGTCCTCGGGGTAGCCAAAGCCCCGCTTCACCAGCCAGCCCGCCCCCTCCTTCAGGATCTCCTTGAGCTCCTTCTTGCTAAAGCGCACGTCCCGCCTTTGGCTTCCCACCCCCGAGGGCACCAGGCGGTAGAGGGCGTCGGCGAGTTCCCGCTGGCGGGGGAGGAGGTCCTCCAGGGCGAGGTGGGAGACGAGGAGGCGGACCCCGCAGTTGGAGACCACGAACCCCTCCGCCACGAAGTTGTGGTCGGGGTGGGCCATGGAAAGGTCGTACACCCTCCCCCTATAAGGTACCCGCTCCACCGCGTTCACCCGATCGAAGAGCATCGCCCCCTGCGCCGCCACGAATTCGGGGAAGGTGGGGAAGCCCTGGGGCCGGAAAGCGCCCCGCTTCTCGTAAAGTGTCCGCTCCGCGAAGCGACGGGAGACCCTAAGCCGGTGGGCGATGGCCGCCACCTTCTCGCCGGCCTCCCGCAGGGCCAAGACCTCCGCGGCCATAGCCTCCCTCCGAGCCAGGTGGGCCTGCTTCAGGCGGAGGTAAAGGGCGGCGAGAAGGGCGAGGCGCGCCTTCTTAGGAGCGTAGGCGTAGCCCACCTCCTCGTAGAGCCGGGCGAGGTTCTCCGGGGTGGAGCGGAGGATGAGCTTGAAGCGGTGAGAAGGGTCCTCGGGTTCCTCCCAGTCGGCTTCCTCGCGAAGGTCCTGGACCTCGAGGCCCAGGGAAACCACCAGGCGGGCTAGGTCCTCCATGAAGGCCCTTCCGCCTTCCCTTTGGCTTAGGCGCTTGGACTGGGAGAGGACGGGGGCTATAAGGTTGAAGCCGTGGCCGCTCACGGCCTTGGGCGCGGAAAGCTCCGCCCCAAAAAGGCCCGCGAGGAAGTTGGCCTTAAGCCAGGGGGGGAGCCCAAAAAGCCAAGGAGGCAGGCTAAAGCCCTGCTTGGCCTTGGCCCCCTCGGGAAGGCCTAGGGTGCGGAGGAGGAGGAAGAGGGCGCGGGAGGCCACCTTAAGGCTCGCCTCCTCTGCGGTGAAGGTCCGCCCCCGGAAGGTGTGGTTGCGCTTGCGCAGGTAGGGTCCTCCTACCCGAAAACCGAGACGCGCCAAGTCGGCCTTGGCTTCCAGCAAGCCCTCTCTCTCCCCGTAAAGGACGAGGTAGGCCCTCCCCCCAGAGCGGTAGAGGGTGCCGTCCCCCAGAGCGTAGCCCAAAAGGCGAAGGAGGGCCGGCAAATGGGGGTGGTCTGCCCGGAGGGGAAGGAGGCCCCGTGCCCGGAGTTCCTGGAGGGCCTTGGGAAAACCGAGGGCCTGGGCCAAGCCTCCGCTTCCTCTTCCTCTAGGAGGGGCAGGGGTGGGGGGGGCTCGTAGGGGAATCCCCGGAAAGTGGACCGCCACCCGGTCCCCTGGCCGCAAGGTGCCTGCGGGCCGCATCCCCTCAGGGGTATAAAGGGGGTGGTCAGGAGTAGCCTCCAGAATAAATCCCCCTTCGGTGCGGAGCCGAAGGAGCTCGTCGGCCTCCCGCGAAAGGAGGAGCGCCGCCTCGGCAGTTTCCGGCCGCTCCTCCAGCCGCCACGCCACTAGGCAAGGCGCCTTTTCTTCCGCCAGTTCCTCTATAGGTCGGGTGTACCTGTCGCGGAAGAGGACCCGGGTTCGGGGGGCAGGCAGTTGATGTCAAACCCCACGCCCCCCGGGCTCACCACCCCGCCCTCCTCCGGGTCAAAGGCCG
>BBBL01000261.1 GCA_001311545.1 Thermus kawarayensis JCM 12314
CCGCCCTCCACTTTACCCAAGCCCCTGGCGTAGAATGTTCCTCCGGACAACGGGGGTGGCCTTGACCCACGAGGCGGTTTGGCAACACGTCCTGGAGCACATCCGGCGCAACATCACCGAGGTGGAGTTCCACACCTGGTTTGAAAGGATCCGTCCCCTGGGGGTCCGGGACGGGGTGCTGGAGCTCGCCGTGCCCACCTCCTTCGCCCTGGACTGGGTCCGGCGGCACTACGCCGAACTCATCCAGGAGGCCCTGGGCCTCCTGGGGGCCCAGGCCCCCCGCTTTGAGCTCAAGGTGGTGCCGGGGGCCGTGGTCCAGGAGGACATCTTCCACGCCTCCCCCAAGCCCGAAAGCGAAAAGCCCAAGCTCAACCCCAAGTACACCTTTGAGAACTTCGTGGTGGGCCCCAACAACTCCATGGCCCACGCCGCGGCGGTGGCCGTGGCCGAGTCCCCGGGCCGGGCCTACAACCCCCTTTTCATCTACGGGGGGGTGGGCCTGGGGAAGACCCACCTGATGCACGCCGTGGGCCACTCCGTGGCCAAGCGCTTCCCCCACTTGAAGATTGAGTACGTTTCCACGGAGACCTTCACCAACGAGCTCATCAACGCCATCCGGGAAGACCGCATGGCGGAGTTCCGCGAGCGCTACCGCTCCGTGGACCTCCTCCTGGTGGACGACATCCAGTTCATCGCCGGCAAGGAGCGCACCCAGGAGGAGTTCTTCCACACCTTCAACGCCCTTTACGAGGCCCACAAGCAGATCATCCTCTCCTCCGACCGGCCGCCCAAGGACATTCTGACCCTCGAGGCCCGCCTCCGGAGCCGCTTTGAGTGGGGCTCATCACCGACATCCAGCCCCCCGACCTGGAAACCCGCATCGCCATCCTCAAGATGAACGCCGAGCAGCGGGGCCTGCGCATCGGGGAGGAGGTGCTGGAGTACATCGCCCGGCAGGTCACCTCCAACATCCGCGAGCTGGAGGGCGCCTCATGCGGGCCATCGCTTACGCCTCCCTAAACGGGGTGGAACTCACCCGCAGCGTGGCCGCCAAGGCCCTCTCCGACATCTTCGCCCCCCGGGAGGTAGAGGTGGACCCCCAGGAGATCGTGCGCAAGGTGGCCGAGCACTTCGCCCTCCGCCCCGAGGACCTCCTGGGGGGTGGCAGGAGGAAGGAGGTGGTGCTTCCCCGCCAGATCGCCATGTACCTGGTGCGGGAGCTCACCCGCGCCTCCCTGCCCGAGATCGGCCAGCTCTTCGGCGGCCGCGACCACACCACGGTCCTCTACGCCATCCAGAAGATCCAGGAGCTCGCCGAGAGCGACGGGAGGTCCAGGGGCTCCTGAGGTCCCTTCGGGAGGTGCTGGCGTGACCCCTGTGGATAACCTGTGGATAACCCTGTGGATAAGTGGCCTCGTCCTGTGGATAACCCTGTGGACAACCTGTGGAAAACTCCCCTGGGGCAGGACCCTGTGGATAACTCCTCGGTTATCCACACCTTATCCACAGGCCGGGGCGGGTTTTCCACAAGGGTTGTCCACAAGCCCTTTTCCCTCCTGGAGGGCGTTTTCCCCTCCTTATCCACATATCCACAGCTCCTACTACTACGACTACGGATCTTTTAAAGTTTTTAAAAGACTTAGTAGTAGCAGTAAAAGGAGGACCGCAAAATGAAGGTAGCCCTTCCAAAAAAACCTTCTGGCCGAGCAGATCGCTCTCCTGGAGCGGGTGATTCCCTCCAGGAGCTCCAACCCCTTGCTCACCTATGCGGGCCTGGCCGCGGGCCCGGAAACCCTGGTCCTCTTCGGCTCCAACGGCGAGGTGGACCTGGAGATCCGCCTTCCCGCCCAGGTCCAAGGGGAGGGCGCCTACCTGGTCCCCTCCCAGCCCTTCTTCCAGCTGGTGCGGAGCCTCCCCGGGGAGGAGGCGGTCCTTTCCCTAGAGGGGGAGCTCGTCCTTTCCTCGGGCCGCTTTACCACCCGGCTGGCCCTGGCCCCGGTGGAGGGCTACCCCGAGCTCCTTTTCCCCGAACCCGAGGCCCAAGCGAGGCCTTCCCCCTGCAGGCCCTCCTCTCCTCGGGCGACCTTCTCCGCCTCCTCACCCAGGTGCGCTACGCCGCCAGCAACGAGGAGTACCGGGCCATCTTCCGAGGGGTGCAGCTGGAGTTCTCCCAGGGAGGCTTGAGGGCGGTGGCCTCCGACGGCTACCGCTTGGCCCTTTCCGAGCTTTCCAAGCCCCAGCCCTTCGCCAAGAAGGCGGTGTCCCCGCCCGGAGCGCCGATGAGGTGGTCCGGGTCCTGAAGGCCCTGGGGGAGGGGGAGGTGGCCTTGGCCCTGGGGCCCCGGGACCTTGGGCCTGGCGGTGCGGGGGGAGGGGACGGGGGTGCGCCTGAGCGTGCGCCTCATGGAAGGGGAGTTCCCCGACTACGAAAAGGTGATTCCCAAGGACTTTCCCTTGAGGGTGCGCCTCGAGGTGGACCCTTCCGGGAGGCCCTGCGGCGAGTGAGCGTGCTCTCGGATCGGCAGAACCACCGGGTGGACCTCCTCTTCCAGGAGGGCCGGGTGCTCCTCTCCGCCGAAGGGGATTACGGCAAGGGCCAGGAGGAGGTGGCGGTGGCCATGGAGGGCACCCCCATGGGCCTGGCTACAACGCCCGCTACCTCCTGGAGGCCCTGGCTCCCTTGGAAGGGGAGGCTTTCTTGGAGATGAGCGGCCCCACCAGCCCCACCCTGGTGCGCCCTTCCGGGGAGGAGGGGTACCGGGCGGTGGTGGTGCCCCTCAGGGTGTAGGCTGGGAAAAGAGGGGCGTGAAGCGCTTCCATAGGAGGTATCCATGACCACGATCGTCAGCGTGAAGGCGCGGGAAGTGCTGGATTCCCGGGGTTTCCCCACGGTGGAGGCCGAGGTGGAGCTGGAAGGGGGGGCGCGGGGCCGGGCCCTGGTGCCCTCCGGGGCCTCCACCGGGACCCATGAGGCCCTGGAGCTAAGGGACGGGGGAAGGCGCTACCTGGCAAGGGGGTGCGTCGGGCGGTGGAGAACGTCAACGAGCGCATCGCCCCCGAGCTCATCGGCCGGGACGCCCTGGACCAGGAGGGGGTGGACCGGG
>BBBL01000262.1 GCA_001311545.1 Thermus kawarayensis JCM 12314
CCACCGCCCCCCTTGAGCCCCAGCTCGGCCAAGGCCTCCGCCTCCTCCTTCCGGCCCCGGGCGGCGGCCCGGCGCAGGAGGTGGGCGGCCTCGAGGGGGGTGAACTCCATGCTCGCCTCCTTGCCAGGGAAGCCTAAGCCCGCAGGCTAAAGGGAACAAGGGGCCTTTCCTTAAGCGGAGCTTAAGGCCAACCCCTCGGTGGATAGGACCCCTCTGGGCCAGACGCCGATGATGTGGAATGACCCCATCCAGAGGGCCGAGATGAAGAAGCCCAAGGCGGTATCTCCGCAAAGGCCAACGCACGCCCTCGGCGCGACCCCGGGAGCCTGGGGATCAAGGGGGAGAAGGGCCTCGTGGAACTCGCCCGCATCTACAACGGGAACATGTTTGGCCTCCGGCCCAGGCAGCCGCCCCAACGCGGCGACCTAGGGGTCCCGCCCGTGGCTTCTGCCTCCCTCTTCATCATCACCTCTTTTCTTGGCCCCGGCACGTTACGCCGGACTTAACCGCCGGGGCGAAAGCTTAGCGGTAGCGGGCGAGGAAAGCACCCCCAGCCACATAAACCCGGCCTTGCCCGTCCTTAAGGACGAAGAAGGCATCTCCTGGGATCACCGCGTGTGCCTTTTCTAAAGGACCGGAAAATGGCCCATAAAGTACCAGCCCATACCCTACAATCCCTACTACCCTTCCATCCGGCAGAAACAGCATGTTAGGTAAGTACCTATCAGATTCTTCAGGAAAGACTGTGGTAAGCGTGCCGTTCTCCCGGTCAGCAATCACCACCCCTGTCGTAAAAGGACAGATGCTACAGCCCTGCATCGCGTGGAAATAAAGGTATGTGTTTCCTATGTCAAAGCCAGCAGCACTGTACTGGAAAGCCGGACCTTCCCCAGAATTCGAAGACCAGAAGAGGTACGAACCCCGTCCCCCCCATCTTGTCCCAAGATCTCTGGTCTGGAGGGTTGCCCAACCTATGGGGTGGGTATAGCCAGTCCTTTGCCAGGGTTTCACCGTCCAGACGGGCCAAACCGGGGTATCCAGCAGCAATATACCACTTCCCATCTGGTTCCCAATACCAAGCATATCCTCCGGCGGAGAAAGCCACATAGAGCTTACCCTCTACGAGGCGAAGGGCTGCCACAGAGGAGTATCCGTAGAAACAGTATGGGTCGGTGTCTTCGGCCACATCCTGGGGCTGTGGGTCAAAAATAGCCACGAGCTGAGGCACTCCGCCCGATAAGCGGTATTTGGCCACACGCATCCTGTAAACACCGGACCGATCCCTTTCAGCACAGGCCCGGCTAACCCAGCGCACGCCCCCGGCGTACATAGTGTCACCTTCCACAGATAAGGCGGTAACAAACTCAAACTCTCCAGAAAGGTCGTAGAGAGCATGTGGGCTTCCGTCTGGGCCAAGAACCTGGACTATTGCCCTCTCACTATTTCCAGAGCGCTGTGTCCCCGCCAAGAAGACCCGGCCATCCCCAGCCACGGTCACATCATGCAGACCCCCGTTGAACACCGAACTTGCGTCATGAATGAAACGTAAACTTCCAGTCTCTCCGTCCAGACAGTAAAGACGTTGCGGTTTGTGATTGCGCAAAGAAGGTCAGATGATTGGGCAATATCCGCAATGTACTCTTCCGAAAGGCTATAAACATATAGGAAGAAACAATACTCGGTGAGTTGGAAGAAGGGCACCACCGGGTTGTTGGGCCGGGACCGGAGCCCCACGGCTGATCCCCCATGAGGACGCGGATCCTTATTTGCCATGGAGTACCTTCTATACCTTCCGGGTAGGGCGGCTGGGAAAGGACCAGGGTGGCCTGGTTCCCGCTCACCTGCATCTCCCCGGCGTCCTGCCACGGCCCGAAGTCCTGCGCTCCCTTGGGCTTAAGGGCGTACTGGAGGCGCAGAGGCGCAGTAGGCGTGCCCTCCAGGGTGCCGGTGAAGGTCGGGCTGGAAGGACAACGCCATAGGTCATGTTCCAGCACCATAACCAGGCTGGGGGACGGGGCGGTGACCGTGAGGGTGAGGTCCGCCTCCCGGGTGAGGCTACCCGAGGTCCCCCGCACCCTCAGGCGGTAGGTGCCCGTGGGGATAGTGGTGGAGGCGCTGAGGGTGAGAGTCTGGGTCACGGGGTTCGCCCCCGAGACCTGGAGGCTCTGGGGGAGAGGGAAAGCCCCTGGGGCACCCCCTCCTGCCCCGCCGCCAGGGAGAGGCTGACCGTCCCCGTGAAGCCGTTCTGGGGGGTGAGGGTGAGGGTGGTGGTGCCGCTGGACCCCTGTTCTACCGTGAGGCTCGCGGGGTCCAGGGAGAGGGCGAAGTCGGGCGGGGGAGGGGGAGCGGTAACGGTGAGGGCGAGGTCCCTCTCCGCCGTCCTGTCCCCGTAGGCGGCCCTGAGCTTCAGGCTGTGGGTCCCCGTGGGGGCGTCCTGCGTCACCTGGACCTGGAGGGTCTCCTGCACCTGCCCCCTTGGGCACGTTCAGGCTCTTGCTGGTAGGGGACAGGCTGAGCCAGGAGGGGGGCTGGCCGTTCTCCGTGACGCTCAGGGAGACCTGCCCCTGGAAGCCGTTCTGCGAGGTGAAGGTGAGGGTGAGGGTGACGCTCTGCCCCTGGGCCACCGTGGGCCTGTCCGGGCTCACCGCCGAGAGGGTGAGGTCCTGGGAGGTGCCCCCCCGCCGCAGGCCGCGAGGAGGAGGGCGAGGCCCGCCAAAAGCCAAGGCCGCTTGCCGCTCATGCGCCGCCTCCTTTCCGGGACCCCTGGGGTCCCTACCTCCATCCTCCCCAGGGGGGCTTACAAAAACCTTAACGGGGGAGGTGGGGGGTTTCCTCGGTTTCCCCTCTGGCGATGCCTGGTACGCGGCGCGGCGGGTCCTGGAGTGGCTCCATGCCCAGGGCTGGCCACAAGCTACGCCTACGGCGTGACTTTGTCACGAGGCTCAGGTCTAACCGTGTGCTGGATGGTATCCAGCTGCGGAGGCATGGGGGTACCCGTTGGGTGAAGGCGGGGAGGCTAAGGGGCCTAACCTTTGCCATGGGGGTGCTCAAGCGCGAGGGGAAGTTTTACGGGACGGATCGGGAGGGGTGGTGGAACTCCGGGTTGG
>BBBL01000263.1 GCA_001311545.1 Thermus kawarayensis JCM 12314
CTCCAGGTAAAGCCGCACCGCCTCTTGGGGAAGCCTGGCCTCCAGGGCCTCCGCCAAAGCGGGGTAGCCTCCGGGGGGGCCCGCCGGAGGAGGCGGTCCAGGGCCTTCCAGTCCTCCTCCAGGAGGTGGATGCGGGCGAGGAGGGCGGGGTCTTGGACCTTTCGCAGGAGGTGCGGCCTCTCCTCGGCGAAGGCCCGGCCCAGCTTGGCCTTCAGGGCCAGGTAGTCCTCCAGGTTGGGCCTCAGGGCAAAGCGGGCCCGGTGGTCCTCGAGGCTCCCCCGGTGGGCGGCGAGGAGGTCCAGAAGGGGTAAAAGCCTCGGGTCCTTGCCGAACCAGGCCACCGCCTCCTCGGCGTAGCGCAGGGCCTCCTCCCGCCTCCCCAAGGCCAGGAGCCGCCCCACGAAGGCCAGGTAGTCCTCCACCCCCTCCAGGCCCTCCCGGAGGAGGGCCAGCCCCTCCTCCTCTTCCCAGGGCCAAGAGGAGCTCGGCCCTTAGGGCGCGGGCCAGGGGGGAAGGTTCCCTCTGCAAAAGGGGAAAGAGGGCCTCAGGCCTTTCCTTCCCCAGGGCGAGAAGGGCCTCCTCCAGGGAAGGGGAAGGGGCCTTGAGGTAGAGGCGGAGGAGGAGGGCGGGGTCGCCCCGGACCTCCAGGTAGCGGGCCAGGGCCGCCCTGAGGTAGGGCTCGGGGTCAAAGGGGGCCTCGAGGAGGGCCTCCATAAAGCGCCCCACCTCCCTCTCCCCCGCCCGGGGAAGCTTCAGGAGGAGCCTCTTCGCCTCCTCCTCCCCCCCTCCCAGGCGGAAGGCCCGCCGGAGGGCCCCGACCCCTTCCAGGAAGGCCTCCTGGGGAACGAGGGCCTCGGCCAGCCAGAGGGCCACCTCGGGAAGCTGGGCCAGGGCTTTGAGGAGACCCCTGGCCTCCTCGAGGGAGAGGCGGTCTAAGGCCAGGAGGAGGTCCTCCTTGGGCCTTTGGGCCAGGTAGGCGTAGAGGAGGGCCGCGGCGTGCTTGCAGGGGAAGAAGGGGTAGGGGCAGGTACAGGCCCCCGCCATCCCCGGCCCCACCTCCACCCGGTAGGGCGCGGGCTCGGAGCCCTGGACTTCTCCCAAAAGCCTCCCCCCCACCCGGTAGACCCTGAGAACCCGTCCCTCCTGGGCATAGGCCAGGCCCCGGGCGAGGACCTCCTCGGGGAAAAAGGGGGCAAAGTCCTCCTCCTTCTCCGGGGGAAAGGGGCCCACGACCCCAGTTTGCTACAATGAGGCCAGCGGTATCAAATGACCCTAGCCGCCACCCTGAGGGAAGCCGACCTCTTCCGCCCCCTTCCCAAGGGCTTCGTGCAGTGCCGGGCCTGCGCCCACTTCTGCGCCGTCCCCGAGGGGGGGACGGGGAAGTGCAGGGTGCGGCGCAACCTGGGGGGAAGGCTCTACCTGGTCACCTACGGCAAGGCCGCCGCGGTCCACCTGGACCCGGTGGAGAAGAAACCCCTCTACCACTTCCACCCCGGGGAGGGGATCCTCTCCGTGGGCACCGTGGGGTGCAACCTCTTCTGCGCCTTCTGCCAGAACTGGCAGATATCCCAGTTCCGGGAGTTTCGGGTCTCGCCGGAAGGCCGTCTGGACCGCCCCATCGGGGAGGACTGGCCCCCGGAAAGGCTCGTGGCCGAGGCCGAGCCCTGGGGGTGAGGCTACTCGCCTACACCTACAACGAGCCCGCCGTCTGGATAGAGTACGCCCGCGACACCGCCCGCCTGGCCAAGCCCGGGGCATGAAGAACATCTTCGTGACCAGCGGTTTTGAGACCAAGGAGGCCTGGGACTACATCAGGCCCTACCTGGACGCCGCCAACGTGGACCTCAAGGGCTTCACCGAGAGGTTTTACCGGGAGATCTGCGGGGCCCGGCTCAAGCCCGTGCTGGAGAGCCTGGAGTACCTGGTGGCCAGCGGGGTCTGGGTGGAGGTCACCACCTTGCTTCTGGAAGGCCATAACGACTCGGAGGAAGAGGTCCGGGCCATGGCCAGGTTCCTCAGGGGGCTTTCTCCCGAGATCCCCTGGCACCTCACCGCCGCCCACCCCGATTACCGGATGCCGGACCTCCGGCCCACGCGGCACGCCACCTTGGTGCGGGCCTACGAGATCGCCAAGGAGGAGGGCCTCCGCTTCGTCTACGTGGGAAACGTCCTGGACGAGGAGAGGAGCTCCACCTACTGCCCGGACTGCGGGAGGCTTCTCCTGAGGAGGCGGGGCTTCCGGGCAGAGGCCCTCTGGGAGACCCCCGGGGTCTGCCCCGGGTGCGGGAGGAGGGTCCCCGGGGTATGGACCTGGTGAGGCCCCCCGCCGTGGCGGGACGCTTTTACCCAGGGGAGGGGGAGGCCCTCCGAAGGCTGGTGGAAAGCCTCCTCCAGGAGGCCAAAACCCCGCCCCTTCCCGCCCTCCGGGGGGCCCTCTCCCCCCACGCGGGCTACCGCTACTCGGGGAAGGTGGCGGCCGAGGCCTTCCGGGCGCTTGGGGCCTGGCGGGGAAAGGCCAGGCGGGTCCTTCTCCTGGGCCCGAGCCACTTCGTGGCCTTCCGGGGGGTGGCCTTCTTCCCCTACCGGGCCTGGCGCACCCCTTTGGGGGAGGTGGCGGTGGACCTCTTGGGCGGGGAGAGGCTTCTCGCCCTGGGGCTTCCTTTCCGGGAGTACCGGCCCCCCTTTGAGGAGGAGCACAGCCTCGAGGTCCTCCTCCCCTTCCTTCAGGTGGCCCTCCCGGGCGTCCCCATCCTCCCCCTTCTCTTCGGGGAGGTGGACCCCGAGGAAGCGGGGGAGGCCCTCCTTGGGGAGCTCGGCCCGGAGGACCTGGTGGTGGCCAGCAGCGACCTCTCCCACTACCACCCCGACCCCTGGCCAGGGGATAGACCGCAAGACCCTGGAGGTGGCCCTGGCCCTGGACGCCGAAGGCCTGGCCCGGAGGGAGGCCTGCGGGGCCCTTCCTTGGGCCAGCCTCACCGCCTTGGCCAAGGCCCTGGGGTGGCGGCCCAGGCTCCTGGCTTACGCCACTAGCGCCGAGGCCGGGGGGGAGGAGGAACGGGTGGTGGGGTACGCCGCCCTCGCTACCTAGAGGCG
>BBBL01000264.1 GCA_001311545.1 Thermus kawarayensis JCM 12314
CAGGGAGCCGCGAAGGGCTTGGGCGTGAGGCCGGGGGAGGGTCAGGTGGCCGCAGGCCGCCAGGAGGGCGGCGAGAAGGGGGAGGAGGGGCCTGGCCTTTCCAATCTCGGTACGATTTTAACCTTTAGCCAGCTTTCCTAGGGCCCCACTTCAATCTCTTCTCTGGGAAAGCGCCCGTCTAGGGTGTACACCCGCCTCACCCCGGAGGCCAGGGCCGCCGCCCAGATCAGGGCGTCTCCGAAGGAGATCCTTCGGGACGGACGGCAAAGGAAAAGGGCGCGGGCCCACAGGTCCTTGTCCCCGCCCACCGCTTTGAGGTTCTCCTTCTGGAGGAGGGCCAGGAGGCGTCCACCACGTCCTTCCGGGGAACCCCGTAGACCGACTCCAGCACGTAGCCGTTTCCACCAGGGCCACCTCGGTGAGACCCAGGGGCTCCTCCCCGTCCAAGACCTGGGCGGCCTTCTCCGCCAACTCCGGTGGGTCCCCGGTGAGGTAGCGCACCAGGAGGCTGGTGTCCACAAGAGCTCTTACGACTCCTCCCAGACGGCCCTCCAGGCCCTCTCCCTTGCCTCCGCCCAGGCGTCTTCGGGAACGGCGGTGCGGATCCGGTCCCGGAGGAGGCCCTTGAGGGAGGCCTTGTGGGGCGGGGGGAGGAAGTAGAGCTCCACGTGGTCCCCCACCAGGCGCTGAACCACCCGCCAGCCCGGGCCGATTCCCAGGCGCTCCCGGATCTCCTTGGCGATGACCACCTGCCCCTTGGGGCCTACCAGGTAGGCCATAGTACAACCTCCTTTCTCAAGTATAACTCAAGAGGCTGTCGTAAAAGCCATCCACGGAAGCTATGCGGCCCTGACCAGCCGCTTCACGGACGGGCGTAGCATGCCCAAGTACACCCAGGCCTGGCTCACCCGGGGGTTTTGCTGGAGAGCCCCCGCTCCACCTCCAGCTCCAGCCCCAGGGAGGAGGCCAGCCCCTCCAGGCCCCGGTACTCCCAGTCCACAAAGAGCTTCCGCACCCGGGGCCAGAGGGAAGGGTCCATCCCCAGCAAAGGCTCCAAGATGGCCCATTCCTCATCCTTCAGGTCGCTGGGGTAAGATTGTCTAGGGGTACCAGCTTTCTTGTTCCTAAGGGCCTCACGTAGCGATGCGACAAGGGCGACCAGGCTTATTGGCGTAGACTGCCCCCGAGTATACTGAGAGGCGCATGGTTCTGACCGAGCGGATCCCCCTGGTGGCGGAGGAAGCCGGAGGCCTCCGGGTAGAGGGCACCCGGGTCTACCTAGAAGACCTTCTAGAGGCCTACGAGGGGGGCCTCTCCCCGAGGAGATGGTCTTGGCCTACCCCAGCCTGAACCTCGCGGACGTGTACGCCATCCTGGCCTGGGCCTGCGCCACCCGGAGGAGGTGGCCGTCTACCGGGAGAGGGTAAAGAGGGAGGCCCGGGAGGCGGAGGAGCGGGCCAGGGCCCACCTTCCTAAGGCCCTTCTAGCTCGGCTGGGTAGGGCGTGAAGCTCCTTCTGGACGAGAACGTGGAAAAAGCCCTCTTCCTGGGCCTGAAACGGCGCTACCCCGGGCTAGACGCGGTGCGGGTGGTGGATGTGGGCCTTGGGGGGAAATCAGACGCTGAAGTCCTGGAGTGGGCCGCCCGGGAAGGGCGGGTGCTGGTGTCCAGGGACCACGCTACCCTGAGCGCCGAGGCCGTGCGGCGCATAGAGGGGGGCAAGCCTATGCCGGGACTTATCCTCTTGCGCCGGGGGGTTGGCGTGGGCCGGATCCTAGAGGACCTGGAGCTCCTCCTGGCTACCGCGCGGCCCGGGGAGCTAGAGAACGCCATCCTGTACCTGCCTCTGTGAGTTTGGGCTGGACTTACGCGGCGTCCACAATGGTGGGCTCGAAATGGTCCGCCTGGTAGCCGAGGACTGGACCGCCTCAAGGATCGCCCGGCACTTCCACAAGGACCGCACCACGGTCTACCCCGTCCTCAGGCGCTTCCTGGATCAGGGCCTCCAGGGCCTTGCCTACCGCAAACCCCCGGGAGCCCCCAGGAAGTTCACCCCGGAGATGGCCGTCTTCGTGGAGGAAAGGCTGGCCGCTACTTTCCCGCCAGGGAAACACCTTGCTGAGAGCGGGTATTCCCCGACCCTTCCCCCTACCTACGCCTGGGGTCGGAGGGGGGAGGCCAAGGGGGTGCCCCGGGCCTGTGACTGCGGAGGACGGCAGGCACCAAGCTCTGGTGGCCGCCCCCCTTCCGGGGAAAGGCCTCGAGGGTTCCCCCTCCGCGAGCCGGGCCTCGTTCCCTCCCGCACCCAGGGTGGGTTTGGCAAGAGACATCCTCGCTCAGGCCTGGTCAACCAAAGTGCACATTAGTGCACTCCGGCCCTCCACCAGGATGAGGACCTCGGCTTCCCTTCCACCCCTCCCACGATCCCCCGAAGAGGATGGGCTTGAGGGAGAGAGATCTCTCGGTACCTCTTGCCCGAGGAGGGGAAGGAAGAGGCCTGCCTTCAGGACTCTCCAAGGATTAGCGCCAACGGGGTTCCTTCCCTCGGTTGCCCCCTCTTGGCTCCCCGGTGAGCCCTGAAGGCTTGAAAGCAAGGAGAGAAAAGTACGGGCCTTTCTCAGCTCACGAGAAAGCCTCCTCTTGAGGTAGGGGTTGCGCTCAGCCCCGTGCCTGGCCCCGAGTTCCCCGACCCTGGAGGTGTAGAAGTCCTGGGCGTGCTCCTGAAGCTCTCGTCCTGGAGAAGCCGCTGGTAGCCCTTAGGAAGCCTCTCCTGGAATCCCAAGGCACGCCTACCGATGACAAGGGCGGCGGCCACGTCCTTGGAGAGATGGAGTTGCGGGGCGTACTTGAGCATCCCTATCGTGGAGGTGTCCTGGGGGTTCACCTCCACCACCTGAACGCCCCTCTTCCTGGCCAGGGAGTGGACCTTCCGGAGAAGGGAAGCGTAGGCGAAACAGTGTTGCTTCTTGCGGAAAGCTCTTCCAGAGCCGTCCCCTCTCCTTCCCTTAGGGAGGTGCTTCAGGCGCTCGGTGGCGATGGCCACCCCGTGCTCCTCGGCCAGGGAGACCACCTGGTGGGCCACCTTCCAC
>BBBL01000265.1 GCA_001311545.1 Thermus kawarayensis JCM 12314
CGCACCCCCAGGGGCGCCAGGCTTTCTAGGTAAGCCATCCCGCCACCTCCGCCAGCTTGTCCGCGCCTTGGCCGCCTGGAAGCGCGCCTGGCCGAGGTTGCCCTCGGCGCTTAGAAGGAGGAGAAGGAAGAGGTCCGTGGGGCCCCGCGGGGAGGAAACCGTCCGGGAGGGGGAGCCTGAAGGGCGCACCATTCGGGCATAGCCTACCACGGGATGCCCCCCCACCAGAAGCTCCTCCACCCTGGGGGTGCCCAGGCTTCCCGCGTAGGCGGCCCGGGCCTGGCGCAGGAGGGCGGCGTGCTCCGCCACGGCCGCCTCCAGGTCCACCCGCTTCCGCCCCACCCTTCTACCAAGAGGCCCTCCAGGGTGCCCAAGGCGGCGGCGAAGGCCCCGTCCACCCGGTCCAGGAGTTCATGGAGGAGGGCTTCGGTAAGGGTTTCGGGGTGCTTCATCTTCGCAAAAGGCGCTCTCGCCGGGGGCTACAAGGGGTGGCCTCAGAGGGGCTTTCTCCCTTCCAGGGCCCGGCCTAGGGTGACCTCATCCACATACTCCAGGCTCCCCCCCACGGGCAGCCCATAGGCCAGGCGGGTGGCCTTCACCCCCCGCTTTTTGAGCTCCTCCGCCAGGTAAAGGGCGGTGGCCTCCCCCTCCACGGTCATGGAGGTGGCGAGGATCACCTCCTGGGCCTCGGAAAGCCTTGGCCAAAGGCTTTCCAGGTTCAGCTCCTTGGGCCCGACTCCCTCCAGGGGGTTCAAGGCCCCGCCCAGGACGTGGTACCGTCCCTTAAACTCCCCGCTTCGCTCCAGGCGTAGAGGTCGGCCACCGTCTCCACCACGGCGAGGAGGGTGGGGTCCCGGGTTTCGTCCTGCAGATGGGGCACAGGGTCCTTCCGCCAGGTTGCCGCAGAGGCGGCACACCCCCAGGCCCTCCAGGCCCGCCAGAGCCGCCTCGAGCTCCTCGGCCTCCTCCCGGTGGAAGGCTAGGAAGAGGGCCAGCTTCTGGGCGGTCTTGGGACCGACGCCGGGCAGGCGGGAAAGGGCCCGGGTGAGCTTGAGGAGGCTTTCCGGGTACCTCATCTAGAAGAGCTTTCCCAGCATATCTCCCACGCCCCCAAGCTCCCGGGCCATCTCCTTTTCCGAGAGCTCGTGGGCCTTCCTCTGGGCGTCCTGGATGGCCACCAAGAGGAGGTCCTCCAGGCCCTCGAGGTCCTCCTGGAAGGCCTTAAGGGCCTCGGGCTTGAGCCTCAAGGCCAGGATCTTGCCGTGGCCGTTGGCCTCCACCTCCACCAGGCCCTGGGCCGAGCCCACCACGGTCATCCTCTCCAGCCTCTCTTGGACCTCGGCGGCCTTCTTTTGGGCCTTCTGGGCTTCCTTCAAGAGCCTTTGCAGGTTCATGCTCCCTCCCCTACCATCCTACCCGCAGGGCCCGGGGCGGGCCTAGGGTCCGTGGGAAAGGGGCGGGGCCTCGGGCCCCGCCCCTCCCGCAAGGCCCCTTAGTAGGGCTCGCCCTCCAGCACCTTCCGCTCCTGGTCCACGGAGACCAGGACCAGCTCAATGTGGTAGTGGGGCTCGTTCACCCCGGGGTGGGGTCCCGAGGGGATGAGGTTCACGTGGTCAATGCGGGTGATCCCCAGGGCCCTCAGGGTCTGGGTGCCGATGTCCACGTACTTCTGGCTCTCGTTGAGCTTCTTGAGGGGGACCATGAAGACCACCTTCACCAGGTTCCCCGCCTTGTCGTAGGCCAGGAAGGGCCCCTCGGGGAGCTTGGAGGGGTCCACGTAGAGGGTGCCGAGGCCGGGGATGAAGTTGGGGAGCGCCCCCTTCAGGGCCTCGCTCACGTTCACGTAGGGGGCCGAAGGGGGGGCCTTGCGCACCTGGAGCATCTGGGCCAGGCCCAGGCCGAGGACTACCGCCAAAGAGACCAGCACGAGCGTTTTCGCCTTCCTCATACGCCTACCTCCTTAGGAGCCCTCTAGGCTCCACCCTACCCTACGGCCTGGACCCCGGGGCTGGATGTGGCCCAGGCTACGCCCCGTCCCGGGACCTCCCTCTGCCCGGGCCCATCGCCCCCGAAACCGAAAGGGGAGGCGGTGCGTATGGTTAGGGTAGGAGCGATGGGCCCCGAGCTGCCGACCGAGGCCTTGTCCGACGAAGCCCTCCTGGCTTTGGTGGCGCGAGGCGACGAGGAGGCCTTTCGCACCCTCTTCCGCCGCTATGCGGGGAGTTTCCTGGCCTTGGCCCGGCGGATGGGCTTGGACGGGGCAGCAGGAGAGGATGTGGTGCAGGAGGCGATGATAAGGGTTTGGGAAAAGGCCAAGGAGTTTGACCCGCGGCGCGGGAGCGCCCGGGCCTTTCTCCTCACCCTGGGGCACCACGCGGCGGTGGACGAGGTGCGTAGGCGTGCCGCGAGGCCCGTTCCCCTGGAGCCTGATCCGGAAGAGGAGGAGGCCTTTGACCTCCCGGGGCCCGGGCTGGACGAGGAGGCCCACCTGGACCGGGCCCGGCTCCACCGGGCCTTGAAGCTCTCTCCCCGGAGGAGCGCCGGGTGCTGGAGACGCTTTACTACCGGGGCTACACCCACCAGGAGGCGGCGAGGCTTCTCGGCCTTCCCTTGGGCACCCTGAAGACCTGGGCGAGGAAGGCTCTTCTCAAGCTCAAGGAGGTGCTCCGTGAGCCCTGAGGAGGCCCGGGACCTCCTCCCCCTCTACGCCCTGGGGGCCCTCACTCCCGAGGAGCGGGCCCGGGTAGAGGAGGCCCTAAAGCGCTACCCCGAGCTCGGGCCGAGGCCAAGGCCCTCTTGGAGACCGCCTCGGAGCTCGCCGCCGGGCTTCCTCCTGAGCCCCTACCCGAGGGCCTCGAGGCCAGGGTCCTCCGCCGGATCCGGAGGGTTCGCCCCTCCTGGGGCCGCCCCCTCCTCGCGGCCGCGGCAGCCCTCCTCTTGGTGGTCCTGGGCTATGGGGCCTACTTCGGCCTCTCCTGGACCCTGGCCCTGGGGGAGGCCTCCACCCCGG
>BBBL01000266.1 GCA_001311545.1 Thermus kawarayensis JCM 12314
AAGGGAGGTGATGGAGGAGGCGCTGGGGCAAAGCACGCAGGACATCACACGGGAGGCAGGGTGAAAGTGTCTAAGTTTAGGGGGCTGGATCAGGGGATCTGGGACAAGGCCTCGCGTAGGGTCATGCCCCCTCTTTACCCTAAGGCCGTATAGCGGTCAAGTCTGAGGGACGGTGACCCCCGCAAACTCCGGGGAGCCCCTAGGTGTAGACTGGTGAGGAGAGCCTGGGCGATGAGGGGAGGGCTTGGGAAGGCTACGGTCCTACTGCTCTTGCTGGGGCTGGCGGCGTGTGCGGGAGGCCCCGCCGTTTCGCCCTTCACCGCCGGGTCGGTGGGCACGTGGAACCGGGAGGGCGAGCCGCCGGGCTTGGCCTTCATGGTGGCCGCCTCGCCCGTGGAGTGGGGCACGGTGCGGGTGATCCTGACCACCCCGGATCCCCAGGTGTTGCTGCGGAGCCTGGATGTGCGTCCCCTAGGCGGCTCGGGGCCTGTCTTCGGTTGGTGGGTGGACGGCCTAGCCCCGCGGCCGGGCACGTACCGCCTCGAGGCCTCCTTCCCGGGGGGCCGGTTCCTGAACCGTGAGATGCCGGTGGATCCGGCAACCCTGCTGCCGCTCGCGGAAAATCCCTCCCTTACCTTTGGCACCCGGGAGCTCGTCCTCCGCTGGGGAAGGGCGGTGGGGGCCGAGGCCTACTACGCCGAACTCTGGCGCCTCGGCGAGGGGGATCGGCCCGAGACCTCCTACTTTCTGCTCTTCACCCGGGCGTTGGAGATCCGGCTTGATGCGGGTACCGGCGGACTCTCGCTTCCTCCGGGCCGCTACCGCGCCGGATCTTCGCCCTGAGCGCCGACCCCTACGACTTCGGCCACCTCCCGGACCGCCTCGCCCTCCCCTTCAACGTCTCTTCGGACTGGACACCCGTGGCCTCCTGGGGACTGCCCTAGACGCCGGGGAAGGAGAGGCTTACTCCACCTCCAGGGCGAAGGGCGCGTAGCGGGCGACGGAGCCGTTGCTCACCTCAAAGCGCAAGCGGTAGACCCCAGGGGAGGCGGAAGAGGCGACCTCCACCTCGAGGTCCAGCCGCGCTTCCCCTTGCGCCCGGAAGGGGAGGCAGGCCTCTCCCCAGCCGATCCCTGGGGGAGGGGGGTTGCCCCGGTCGTCCCGGAGGCACACGACACCCCCGAAGGGGACCGAGGGGTAGTCGGAGACCACCCGGAGGGTGAAGAGGGCAGCTTTTCCCCTTTGGACCTTCTGGTAGGTGGGCTCGAGGTACACCTGGAAGGGGGATCTGTGGCACCACCCCCGCAGGTCCAGCAGATGGGGCCAAGCTGGCCGCCACATCCCACGAGGAGGAAGAGGGTCAGCGAAGCCACCTTGGTGGCGAGGACCCACCGGCGCACGTTCCTTCCTCTTTACCTTTACCTTGCGGTCACCGGTCGTGTCAATCCTGTAGGGCCGCGTTTGCCCAGATATGCTCCCTCCACCTCCGAGCCCCAAAAGGCCCTGGTCAGCAAAGCTACCTTGAGGAAGGCGCTTTCGGGACCCTCCTTCCCTCGGTGTTCGCGAAAGAGAGCTTTCGCGAAAGAAGGCAGCGGCGGGCACCCCGAGGCAGATGCCGGGGGGCGAAAGCCCCTGGCGCTCTTCCGCCTAGCTAAGGGAACCCCGAGGTTTTAACTGTGGAGCGGTCCGGACCTCCGCCCGCCTCCAACCAGAAGGGGCGGCTACGGAAGGCTTCCCTCGCCGGCTGCTCGTTCTGCTCCCGAGGCGTCCCCTACTCCCAGAGGCTCTTGACCCGAGGGTACTCCCTCAGGCGCTCGTCCTTGGTCACCAGCACCGCCCCAAGCCTCAGGGCCGTGGCCAAGATGAACCGGTCCGCCGGGTCCGGGTGGGGCAGGTCCAGGTAGGCCGCCTCCAGGGCCATCCCCGCGTCCAGGGGGACCACCCCGATCCCCCGCACCCGCAGACCCCGAGGAGGTAGAGAAATGCCGCAGAGGTGGTCGAGATCCGGTTTACCGCTCGGTCTAGCGCTCACCGTCTTGCTCAGCGCCTGCAGCTCGCTCCTCCAGGTGCCCTCCACCGTGGAGGTCGCCCTGGCCTTCCCCCAGGAGGTGCCCGCGGGGGAGGTGGCGAACGGCACCCTCACCGTGAGGGCCAGCGAGTTCAACGGCCAGGTGGCCCTCCGCATCCTCTCCCCGGAGCTTCACCCTTCTCTCCCCCACCTCCCTCACCGTGTCCAGCGGAGAAAGGCAGTACCCGGTGCAAGTCCGGGTGGAGAGGACGGTCTCCCCGGGAAGCTACGAGGTGGTGGTCCAGGTGGTGCCCCAGGGACAGGCCCCAAGGGAAGTGAGAGCCACCCTGAGGGTGGTGGCTCCTAGACCTCCCGACTTCACCCTCTCCCTCTCCCCCACCAGCCTCTCCGTCCAGCAGGGGTCCAGCGGCGCCACCACCCTCACCCTCACCCCGCAGAACGGCTTCACCGGGACGGTCTCCCTCTCCCTGGTGGACGGGAGCGGGAACCCCGTCTCCGGGATCACTCTCTCCCCCACCAGCGTGGCGGTCCCGGGCGGCGGCCCCGTCACCCAGACCCTCACGGTGAGCGTGGCCGCCAGCGTGTCCACCGGCACCTACGACTTGCAGGTCAGGGGCGCCTCGGGGAGCCTCACCCGGCAGGCGGCCCTGAGCCTGACGGTGAGCCCCCCGCCCGACTTCACCCTCGCCCTCGACCCCGGTTCCCTCGACCTTAGGGCGGGAGAGACGGCCACCTTCACCGCCACCCTCACCCCGAGGGGAGGCTTCCAGGGAGTGGTCCTCCTCTCCGTGAGGGCTCCCGGGTTCGCCCGCGTCTCCCCCGCCGAGACCGCGGTTAACCTCGCGGACGGGCCGAGGACGGCACCTTCCAGGTGGAGGGGAGCGCCGAGGGAACGGGGGCCCTCGAGGTCAGGGCGGAGTCCGGGGAGCCTGGCGG
>BBBL01000267.1 GCA_001311545.1 Thermus kawarayensis JCM 12314
CGACCCCGCCACCGCCCGGCGCTTTAGGTTCTCCAGGTCCACCCCCAGGTGGAAAGCCTCCCGCTCACCCAGGGCCAGGGCGTTGAGGGGCCGGGCCAAGGGAAGGAGGAGGGCCAGGGCAAGGAGGGCCAGGGGCAGCCCCACCAGGAGGAGGCGCCAGGTGAGGGCGGAAAACCCGCCCAGGGTCCAGAAGGTGAGGCTCCTAAGCTCCTGCTCCGTGGCCAAGAAGGTGAGAAGCCCGATGCCAGCCCCCACCAGGGCGTTCAGGCGATGCCCGAAAGGAGGAGGACGGAAACCTGCACCCCCCAGGGGTTCCTGCGATCCGCCAGAGGAGGAGGGTGGCGAGAAGTCCCCCCAGGAAGGCGAAGAGGGGAAGGGCGTAGGTCTCCAGGGCCCCCGCCCCCGGGATCAGGACGATGAAGAGGGCCGCCCCCAGGGCCGCCCCCGAGGAGACCCCGATGAGCCCCGGGTCCACAAGGGGGTTCCGGAAAAGCCCCTGGAGCACCGCCCCCGCCAGGGCCAGAAGCGCCCCCACCAGGGCCGCCCCCAGGACTCGAGGGAAGCGGAGGGCCGTAAGCACCTGGTACTCCACCCCCTCGCCCCTGAGGAGGATCTCCGGGATAGCCAAGGGAGGAATGGGGTAGGCCCCCAGGCCGGCCCCCAGGAGAAGGGCCAGGGGAAGGAGGAGGAAGAAGCCCAGAAGGGCCAGGCGGTAGCGGCGGAAGCGGGGGAGGAGGCCTACCACCTCGCCCCCCGGAAGGCGGCCTCGAGGCTTTCGGGGATCGGCTTGCCCAAGAGGGCAAGCAGCAAGGCCGCCTTGAAAAAGGCCCGCAGGAGAAGAGGGCTCTTCACGGCCCCACCTCCACGAAGCCTCCCGCAGGTAGGCGGCCCGGAAGAGGTCCAAGGCCGCCCTCCCCGCCCGGGGTCCAAAGCTCCCCAGGTAGAGGTCGTCCATGGCCACCACCTTCCGCTTCTGCCCGGCCGGGGTCTGGGCCACCCCGGGAAGCTTCAGAAGGCCCTCTAAGCCCCCGAGCTTTCCAGGCCCTTCTTGAAGACCACGATCACATCGGGCCTGGCCGCCACCACGCTCTCCGCGGTCATGGGCTTGCACTCCCGGATGCCCCGGGCGGCGTTTTCCAGGCCCGCGAGGGCCATCATCCCCACGGGGGTGCTCCCCTCCCCGCAGACGAAGGTGGTCCCGGGGCCGCGGAGGTAGAGGAAGAGGGCCCTGAGCCTCCCCTTGGGGGCATGCTGGGCCTGGAAGGCCTTGAGGAGCAGGAGGTCCCGCTCCAGGGCCCGCACCAAGGCCTCTCCCTGCTCCACCCTTCCCAAGGCCTGGGCCACGATGCGGACCTTGGCCTTGGCCCCTTCCACGCTGGGCTCGGTGGGCACCAGGACCACGGCCACCCCCGCCCTCTCCAGCTGCTCCACCACCTCCTTGGGCCGCACGTCCTCCCGCCCCATCGCCAGGGTGGGCCTGAGGGAAAGGATCCCCTCGGCGGAGAGGCGGAACTGGTACCCCACGCTGGGGTGCCTTAGGACCTCTGGGGGGTAGTAGCTGGAGTCGTCCCGCCCCACCACCCTATCCCCTAGGCCCAGGGCGAAGAGGATCTCGGTGGTGATCCCGTCCAGGCTGACGATGCGCTCTATGGAGGGGACCTCCACCGCCTTCCCCCGGGCGTCCACGACCCGGAAGGGTTGGGCCGAGGCCAAGGCGCCGAAGACCCCTAGCAGCAAGAGAAGCCTTCTCATCCCTTCACCTCCACTTCCTCAAGCCCCAGGACCAAGGCCCCCAGGCCTTCCCCTTCCACCACCACCTCCCGCTCCACGGGGAGCCAGTAGGGGCCTATCTCGGCGTACTCGTCCCGGAACCTTTCCACCTTGAGGAGGCGCCCTCCGGGATCCCGGTGGACCAGGAGGAAGCGGTGGGGCAGAAGCTTCTCCCCCACTTCACGCCAGGTCTCCAGGTGGATGCGGAAGGAACCCTCGGGGAGGTGACGCTCAATGAGGGCAAGCCTCCCCCTTTCACCCAAAGGCGGGACCGGAAGGGGTCCTCGAGGGCGATCCCCGTGCCCAGGGGACCCTCGGCGAAAAGGCGCATGGGGTAGCGCCCCTCCCCCTCCTCAAAGGGAACGGGGCGGCGGTGTCCCAAGAGGGAGGCGAGCTCCCTCTCCGCCCGGGAACCCACGCCCTCGGGAAGGTGAAGGACCCTGGGGACGAAGCCCTCGGCCTCCACGGCCCCCACGTACCAGGCCCCGTCCAGATAGAGGTTCAGGCGGGCCCGGAAGCCGGGGAAGCCTATGGGGAGGGTGTAGACCCGCTCCCGGGCCCGCTTTAGGAGGGCCCAAGCGGGGGGCGCCTCAGCCATCCTCCCCCTCCGAGTCCAAGATGGCCTCAAAGACTTCCAGCTTGTTGGCCCCGAGGAAAGCCTCCTTGGGCAGGGTGCCGCTTCGGGCGTGGCCCTCCTTGAAGGCGGGGCTCTCCGTCCAGGCCCTGAAGGCCGCCTCGCTCTCCCAGAAGGTCAAGACGATGTAGGGATCCCCGGGGTTCTTGGGCCTCAGGACCAGGTTGCGGATGAACCCCGGCATCCGGTCCACCAGCCGGGCCCGGGTGCGGAAAACCTCCTCAAACCGATGGGCGTACTCGGGATTTACGGGGATGCGGTTCATGACCACGAACACGGTGGCACCTCCTGGGCAGGAGGGTAACCCCGGGGAGAGAAAAAGTCAAGTATTCCGGTCGGATTTTGTTAGTATTGGGAACGATAACCTTTAGCAACACCATAGGCCGGGGAAGGGGGGATCTGGCCCCCCGCCCGGGTGGGGCGGAAGGCACCGAGGCGGACCTTGGGCTAACGGCCCGCCTCGAGGCCCCCCACGAAGGCCTCCACCGCCTCCTTCCAGGGCTCCTCTCGCCCGAGGCCCTCCCGTCCGAGGCCGCACCCGGTAGACCCCCTCTCTGCGC
>BBBL01000268.1 GCA_001311545.1 Thermus kawarayensis JCM 12314
TGTGGGCCGGGACGAGGTGGAGCGGGGGCAGGTGTTGGCGAAGCCCGGGAGCATTACGCCGCACACCAAGTTTGAGGCCTCGGTGTACGTTTTGAAGAAGGAGGAGGGGGGCCGGCACACGGGGTTTTTCACGGGGTACCGGCCGCAGTTTTACTTTCGGACCACGGACGTGACGGGGGTGGTGGAGCTGCCCCAGGGGGTGGAGATGGTGATGCCTGGGGACAACGTGACCTTCACGGTGGAGCTCATCAAGCCGGTGGCCTTGGAGGAGGGCCTCCGCTTCGCCATCCGGGAAGGCGGCCGCACCGTGGGCGCAGGCGTGGTCACCAAGATCCTGGAGTGAGGTGAGGCATGCCCAAGATCCGCATCAAGCTACGGGGCTTTGACCACAAGACCTTGGACGCCTCGGCCCAGAGGATCGTGGAGGCCGCCCGGCGTTCCGGGGCCCAGGTGTCAGGGCCCGTGCCCTTGCCTACGCGGGTGCGGCGGTTCACCGTGATCCGGGGGCCTTTCAAGCACAAGGACTCCCGGGAGCACTTTGAACTCCGTACCCACCACCGCCTGGTGGACATCCTCAACCCCAACCGCAAGACCATAGAGAACCTCATGTCCTTGGACCTGCCCACCGGCGTGGAGATCGAGATCAAGACCGTGGGAGGTGGCAAGTGAAGGGCATCCTGGGCGTGAAGGTGGGCATGACCCGGATCTACAAAGAGGACCGGGCCATCCCCGTTACCGTCATCCTGGCGGGGCCCTGTCCCGTGGTGCAGCGCCGTACCCCGGAGAAGGACGGCTACTTGGCGGTGCAGCTGGGGTTCCTTCCCCAGAAGCCCAAGCGGGTCAATCGGCCCATGAAGGGGCATTTCGCCAAGGCCGGGGTCCAGCCCGTGCGCATCCTTAAGGAGATCCGCGGCTTTAATCCCGAGGCCGATGTGGTCACCGTGGAGATCTTCCAGCCCGGGGAGCGGGTGGACGTGACCGGCACCTCCAAGGGGCGGGGCACGGCGGGGGTCATGAAGCGTTGGAACTTCGCCGGTGGTCCCGACTCCCACGGGGCCCACAAGATCCATCGGCACCCGGGCTCCATCGGCAACCGCAAGACCCCAGGCCGCGTCTACAAGGGCAAGAAGATGGCGGGCCGCTACGGGGCCGAGCGGGTTACGGTGCAAAACCTCGAGGTGGTGGACGTCCTCCCCGAGGAGAACCTCCTCTTGGTGAAAGGCGCCGTCCCCGGGCCCAACGGGGGCCTCTTGCTGGTGCGGGAGCCAAGAAGGTGGCCAAGTGAAGGAGGGTATGGCTGTGTACCAGATACCTGTGCTTTCCTCTGCCGGCAAGCGGGAGCTTGCGGCCGACCTGCCCCAGGAGGTGAACCCCCACCTCCTCTGGGAGGTGGTGCGCTGGCAGCTGGCCAAGCGCCGCCGGGGCACCGCCAGCACCAAGACCCGGGGCGAGGTGGCCTACTCCAGCCGCAAGATCTACCCTCAGAAGCACACCGGGCGGGCCCGCCACGGGGACATCGGGGCCCCCATCTTCGTGGGGGGTGGGACCGCCTTCGGGCCCAAGCCTCGGGACTACAGCTACACCCTTCCCAAGAAGGTGCGGAAGGCGGGCCTGGCCATGGCCGTGGCCGACCGGGCCAAGGAGGGGAAGCTCCTTTTAGTGGAGGACTTCGCCGGGGTGAACGGCAAGACCAAGGAGTTCTTGGCCTGGGCCAAGGCCGCGGGGCTGGACGGCTCCGAAAGCGTCCTTCTGGTGGCGGAAAGCGAGCTGGTGCGCCGCGCTGCCCGCAACCTTCCCTGGGTGGTCGCCCTGGCCCCCCAGGGGCTTAACGTCTACGACATCCTGCGCACCCAGCGCCTGGTGATGGACCTGAAGGCTTGGGAAGCGTTCCAGGAGCGCCTGGGAGGTAAGCGATGAAGACCGCCTACGACGTGATCCTGGCCCCGGTGCTTTCCGAGAAGGCCTACGCGGGCTTCGCCCAGGGCAAGTACACCTTCTGGGTACACCCTAAGGCCACCAAGACCGAGATCAAGCAGGCGGTGGAGGAGGCCTTCAAGGTGAAGGTGGTGGGGGTGAACACCCTCCACGTGCGGGGCAAGAAGAAGCGCCTGGGCCGCTACCTGGGCAAGCGCCCCGGCCGCAAAAAGGCCATCGTGCAGGTGGCCTCCGGGCAGAGGATTGAGGCCCTGGAGGGCCTCATCTAGACCCCGCCGGGAAAGGGAGCCCGGCCCTGATCCGGCAAGGGAGGAACGGCAATGCCAGTAAAGAAGTTCAAACCCTACACCCCAAGCCGCCGCTTCATGACGGTGGCCGACTTCTCCGAGATCACCAAGACCGAGCCGGAGAAGTCCCTGGTGGTCCCCCTCAAGAAGACGGGAGGGCGCAACAACCAGGGCCGCATCACCGTGCGCTTCCGCGGGGGAGGGCACAAGCGCCTCTACCGCATCGTGGACTTCAAGCGCTGGGACAAGGCGGGCATCCCCGCCAAGGTGGCGGCCATTGAATACGACCCCAACCGCTCGGCCCGCATCGCCCTCCTGCACTACGCCGACGGGGAGAAGCGCTACATCCTCGCCCCCGAGGGCCTCCAGGTGGGGCAGCAGGTGGTGGCGGGGCCCGACGCCCCATTCAAGTGGGCAACGCCCTGCCCCTCCGCTTCATCCCCGTGGGCACCGTGGTGCATGCGGTGGAGCTCGTGCCCAAGCAGGGGGCCAAACTCGCCCGCTCCGCCGGCACCAGCGCCAGATCCAGGGCCGGGAAGGGGACTACGTGATCCTTCGCCTGCCTCGGGGGAGCTCCGCAAGGTGCACGGGGAGTGCTACGCCGCCATCGGGGCGGTGGGCAACGCCGACCACAAGAACATCGTCCTGGGGAAGGCCGGCCGCACCCGCTGGCTTGGCCGCAAGCCCCACGTGCGCGGCGCCGCCATGAACCCGGTGG
>BBBL01000269.1 GCA_001311545.1 Thermus kawarayensis JCM 12314
CTCAGCCCAAGAGGCGGAGCGCTCGGGGAAGCGGAAGAAGAGGCGGTCCCGGGCGAGTTCGGGGCTGTAGACCCGCTCCACGTACCCCGCGGCCCGCGTGGCCTCCAGCACCTCCCGGGCCACCTCCCGGTCCCCCAGGCGGGCGGCTAGGAACTCCAGGGCCTCCTCCTCTTCTTCCCCTTCGCCCACGAACTCCGGGAACTCCTGATCCAAGGCCCGCATCAAGGCTTTCAGGTCAAAGGCGCGGGGGCTGAAGAACCAGCGGGGCCTCTCCCCAGGGAGGAAATGGGCGTAGCCTGGGCTTCCAGGGCCCGGGCCACCCCCGCCGCCTCGGCGTGGGAAAGCCCCTTCCCTACCAGAAGGTTCACCAAGGCCTCCCGTTCCCCCAGAAGGCCCTGGGGGTACTCCTCCCTAAGCGCTTGCGCCCACCGCTTCACGTTCATACTCTCACTATAAAATACTGAGTCTCCTTATATCAAGACACCTTGCGCTTCTCTTCGCAACCTGCTATCCTGGTGGAGGTATGGACCTGGAACGCCTCGCCCAACGCCTGGAAGGCCTAAGGGGGTATCTTTGACATCCCCCAAAAGGAAACCCGTCTAAAAGAGCTGGAGCGGCGCCTCGAGGACCCTTCCCTCTGGCAGAGCCCGGAGGAGGCCCGCAAGGTGAGCCAGGAGCCGCCCGCCTCCGGCGCACCGTGGAGACCTTCCGCTCCCTGGAAGGCGACCTCCAGGGGTTGTTGGAGCTTTGGGAGGAACTTCCCGCCGAGGAACGGGAGGAGCTTAGGCCCGAGCTGGAGGAGGCTGCCAGGAAGCTGGACGAGCTTTACCACCAGACCCTCCTTTCCTTTCCCCACGCCGAGAAGAACGCCATCCTCACCATCCAGCCCGGGGCCGGAGGGACGGAGGCCTGCGACTGGGCGGAGATGCTTCTCCGCATGTACACCCGCTTCGCCGAGCGCCAGGCTTCCAGGTGGAGGTGGTGGACCTCACCCCGGGGGCCGAGGCGGGCATTGACTACGCCAGATCCTCGTCAAGGGGGAGAACGCCTACGGCCTCCTCTCCCCGGAGGCCGGGGTCCACCGCCTGGTGCGCCCTTCCCCCTTTGACGCCTCGGGCCGCCGCCACACCTCCTTCGCCGGGGTGGAGGTCATGCCCGAGGTGGACGATACCGTGGAGGTGGTGATCCGGCCCGAGGACCTGCGCGTGGACGTCTTCCGCTCCCAGGGCCACGGGGGTCAGGGGGTGAACACCACGGACTCGGCGGTGCGCATCGTCCACCTGCCCACGGGCATCACCGTCACCTGCCAGACCACGCGGAGCCAGATCAAGAACAAAGAGCTGGCCATGAAGGTCCTTCGCTCCAGGCTTTTTGAGCTGGAGTGGAAGAAGAAGCAGGAAGAGCTTCAGAAGCTCCGGGGAGAGGTCCGGCCCATTGAGTGGGGAAGCCAGATCCGTAGCTACGTCCTGGACAAGCAGTACGTCAAGGACCACCGCACGGGCCTCATGCGCTTTGACCCGCAGAACGTCCTGGACGGGGACCTTTTGGACTTCATCTGGGCCGGGCTGGAGTGGAAGGCGGGCCGCCGCCAGGGGGCAGCGGAAGTGGAGGCGGAGTAAACCGCGAAACCCTACCGGGTCCAGTTTGTTCGGGCCGCGCTTTATACCCTTTCTCCCTGTTTCCTTCGCCCTACCGGCTCGGGAGCCTGCCTAGGGACCTTTTACCGGGGCCCCATGCTGGCGCAAGCCAGCATGGGGTGGTACTACTCCCCGCCCAGGGCCCGGCGCAAGAGCGCCCGTATCCTTGCCGCTTCCTCTGGGGTGAGCCAGCTGAGGCAAAGGCCACGGGCCAAAAATGGCCCTCGTCCAGCCGGGCGTGGTCAGTGAACCCCAAGGTGGCGTAGCGGGTTTTGAACTTGTGGGCGGGTTGGAAGAAGCAAAGGACCCGGCCCTTCTCGGCATAGGCAGGCATCCCGTACCAGAGCCTCGGCGTGAGCGCTGGGGCTTCGGTCCGGACTAGGGCGTGGAGCTCTAGGAAGAGCGAGCGGTCGGGCTCGGGCCACGTCTTCACCTGGGCCAGGACCGCTTCCTCTCCTTGGGCCCTCTCGCTCTCTTGAAGACGCGCCTCGAGGGCCGCTTTCTCCTCGGGGGTGAGTTTGGCCCGTTCCATTAGTAGACGTCCTCCGGGGCCTTGTACACCTCCCCGGTGAGCCAGTAGATGACCCTTTCGGCGACGTTCTCCAGGTGGTCCCCCAGGCGCTCGTAGCTCCGGGCCACCCGCATCAGGGTGAGGGCCTTGGTGATGGTGCGGGGGTCCTCCATCATGTAGGTGATGAGTTCCCGGCTCACCTCCTCGTAGAGGGCGTCCACCTGGTCGTCCATGCTGAGGACCTGGCGGGCGAGCCCGGGGTCCCGTTCCGCCACGGCCTTGCTCAGGGTGTCCATCATCTCCAGGAGCCTGCGGCCCATCTCGGGAAGGGTGACGTAGCGCTTCAAGGGAGGCTCCTGGGAGAGGAGGAGGGCGTCTTCGGCCACGTGCATCGCGTAGTCCCCGGCCCGCTCCAGATCGGTGAGGGCCTTGATGACGGTGAAGATGAGGCGGAGGTCCGTGGCCACGGGCTGGTGCCGGGCGATGATGGTGATGGCCTGGTTTTCCACCTTGAGCTCCAGGGCGTCCACCTCCTTGTCCCGGGCGACCACCCCTTCGGCCAGGGCCCGGTTGCCCTCCACCAGGGCCTGGGTGGCCTCCTGGGTCATCTGGCGCACCAAGGAGAGCATCCGCAGGGTTTCCTCCAGGAGCTCGTTTAGGGCTTTGTCCAAGGCTTCGCGCATGCTGCCTCCTTCCTTCAGTCTAGGGGAAGGCGTACCCCGAAAACGTTGGCCCCCCCTTCCCGCCTGGCGTAGGCCTCGCTCCCAGGGCCCGGGCCAGGCGGCG
>BBBL01000270.1 GCA_001311545.1 Thermus kawarayensis JCM 12314
CAGAACCTGAGGGCCGCCTGGAGCGCCCTGGCCAACCGCCAGGACCTCTACGGGGAAAACCGGGCCTTAAGGGCCAGGGTGGCCCTCCTGGAGGCGGAGAACAAGCGCCTCGCCCTCAAGGTGGCCCAGCTGGAGCGGGCCCTCCAGGTCCGTCAAAGCCAGGCCCCCGGGCTTTGGGCCGTGGCCCCCGTGGTGGGGGAGGACCTTTCGGGCCTCTACCGCCGCCTGGTCCTGGGCCTGGGGGAACGGGATGGCCTCCGGGTGGGCATGCCCGTCACCGCCCCCGAAGGGCTGGTGGGCCTGGTGGTGGAGGTGGAGGAGCGCCGGGCCTTGGTGCGCACCCTCTTGGACCCGGAAAGCCAGGTGGGGGTGCGCCCCGAGAAGACCCCGGGGAGGGGCATCGCCCGGGGAGCCCCTCCCGGCCACCTCCTGGCCGAGTTCCCCCCAAGCGTAAAGCTGGCCCCGGGGGACCTCCTCCTCACCGGGGCCCCTCTGGGGCTTTTCCCCGACGGCATCCCCGTGGGCAGGGTGGAGCGGGTGGAACGGGCCTCGGGGGGGCTCAAGCTTCGGGCCTGGGTCCGCCCCCTGGTGGACCTTTCCCTTCTTGAGGAAGTCATGGTCCTGAGGCCCCTATGATCCCCCTCCTGGCCCTCCTCATCCTCTTCCTCTCGGGGCTTCTCTCCGCCCTCTGGCCCCAAGGGGCCATGGCCCCCGACCTCTTCCTGGTGCTCGCCCTGGGGTACGCCGCCCGAAGGCCTTTCTATCTGGGCCTGCCCGGGGCCTTCGCCCTGGGCCTTTTCCAAGACCTTCTGGGCTACGGGCTTCTAGGCTTCACGCGGTGGGCCTGGTGGTGGCCACCTATGCCTTTTACGCCGCAGGCCGCCGCCTGGCCCTGGAAGGCTACCTCCCCCTCCTCTTCGCCTTCCTCTGGGCCTTTCTGGCCAAGTGGCTCGGCTACTTTCTGGTGGCTACTGGCTCCGCCTGGACCTGCCGCCCCTCGTCCTGGGGGACCTGCTTTTGGAAGGGCTCTTCACCCTCCCCTTTTACCTCCTCGCCCTGCGCCTGGGTAAATCCCCATGACCGGCCGCCTTTACGCCCTCATGGTGTTCTTCCTCGTGGCCTTCGGCCTGCTTGGCCTGCGGGCTTGGCAGCTCCAGGTCCTGGAGCACGAGAAGTACGCCCTGAGGAGCCGGGGCAACTACCTGAAGACCGAGGGCCTTCCCGCTCCCAGGGGGCGGATCCTGGACCGCAAGGGCCGGGTCATCGCCCAGGACCGCCTGGTGGTGGACCTGGTCTACGAGGGAGGAGAGGTCCTCTTTAAGGAGAGGCTTCTGCCCCTCCTCGGCCTGAAGGAACTCCCCAAGGCCCAAGGCCCCGTGGTGCTGAAGGCGGGGGTCCCGGAGCACCTCCTCCCCACCCTGCCGAGCTCACCGCCGGCCAAAAAAAACCTGAAGTTGGTGGAGCGGGTGGAGCGCTACTACCCCAACCCCATCTCCGGACCGGTTCTGGCTACGTCCTCCTGGCCAACGCGGAGCAGGTGAAACAGGGCTACAGCCCCGACGAACAAGTGGGCCAGGCAGGCCTCGAGGCCGCCCTGGAACTACCTGAGGGGGAAACGGGGCGTGAAGGCCGTGGAGGTGAACGTCAAAGGGGAGCGCCTGCGGGAAACCGTGCTGGAGGAACCGGTGCCCGGCCAGGACGTGATCCTCACCCTGGACCTGGACCTGCAACGGGTAGCGGAACGGGCCCTAGAGGAAGCCCTGGCCGACATCAACGCCGGGAGGCGCCTCCAAGGGCTTCCCCCGGCCCGAAGGGTCAAGGGGGCCATCGTGGCCCTGGACCCGAGGACCGGGGAGGTGCTGGCCATGGCCTCCTCCCCCTCCTTTGACCCGAACCTCTTCGCCAGGCGCCCGGTGCCCAAGGAAGCGGGGGCCCTTCTCCAAGACCCCGACCTTCCCCTCCTCAACCGGGCGGTCCAGCCCTACACCCCCGGCTCCACCTTCAAGCTGGCCACCAGCTACGCCCTCCTGGAGGAGGCTACGTGACCCCCAACACCACCTTCCGCTGCACCCCCTACATCGTCTTCGGCGGCCAGGTGCGGCGCAACTGGGCCGGCCGGGACATGGGCCCCATGACCGTCAAGGAGGCCATCGCCTGGAGCTGCAACACCTGGTACTACCAGGCGGTGGCCCAGGACCCCCTGGGCCTGGTGGACCGGCTGGCGCAGAGGGCGCGCCTCCTGGGTCTGGGCGAGGCCACGGGCCTGGAGGTGGCCGAGAAGACCGGCCTCCTCCCCACCCGCGCCTGGAAGCGAGAGGCCTACGGGGAGCCCTGGTATCCCGGGGAGACCCTCTCCGTGGCCATCGGGCAAGGTCCCGTCCTGGCCAGCCCCGCCCAGATCGCCCGGATGCTCGCCACCCTGGCCAACGGCGGGTTCAGGCCCCGGCTCCACCTGGTGAAGCGCCTGGGCAAGGCCGAGGTGCGCCCGGAAGGGCAGAGGGTACCCGGGCGCTACTGGCAGGTCCTGCAAGAAGGCCTGCGCAAAACCGTGGCCGAGGGCACGGCCCGGCACGTCCTGGGGAGCTTTCCCGTACCCACCGGGGGAAAGACCGGCACCGCCGAAACCCCGGGCAAACGGGTGGGGCTGGAGCACGCCTGGTACATGGGCTACGGCCCCACCGATCCCAAGGCCCCCTATCCGCCCCTGGTGGTGGTGGCCTTCTTTGAAAACGGCGGGGAGGGAAGCCGGGTGGCCCTTCCCGCGGTGAAGAAGGTCATGGCCGCCTACTGGGGGGTGGGCCGGTAGAATAGCCCCATGCGGCTCCGCGCCACCCCCAAGGCCTTGGCCCTCCGCCTGGACGGCGGCGAGACCCCCGAGGCCATCCGGTCCTTGGACTGCCCGCGGGGCTGCCCTGGAGGTGGAGGTGGCGG
>BBBL01000271.1 GCA_001311545.1 Thermus kawarayensis JCM 12314
GGCGATGTAAAAGCCCCCGGGCCGCCCGTAGTTCCCCAGGAGGACGTTCACGTAGAAGAGGGCCATCATGCGGTAGGTGTCGTCCCCGTACCAGACGGTGTGCCGCCCGGGGGGAGGACGGCCTGGGGCTTGTGGGCGGCCATCTCCCGGGCCACTTCCCGGATCACCCCTGCGGGGATCTCCGTCTCCTTCTCGGCCCACTCGGGGGTGAAGTCCTTCACGTGGGCCTTGAGCTCCTCAAAGCCGGTGGTGTACTTCTCCACGTACTCCCGGTCGTAAAGCCCCTCGTAGATGAGGACGTGGATCCAGGCCAGGAGCAAGGCGGTGTCGGCGCCGGGCTTTATGGGAAGCCAGCGGTGGGCTTTGGCGGCGGCGGTGGAGAAGCGGGGGTCCACCACCACCAGCTTGGCCCCCCGCCTCAGGGCCAGGGCGAAGTCCTGGAGCTGGGTGTTGTGGGTGTCCTCCCCGATGTGGTGGCCGATGAGGACGATGTAGCGGGTGTTTTCCCAGTCCACGGGCTCGTGGCCGCCCACGGGCCGGCCGAAGACCCACTGGGAGGCCACCTCCCGGGGAGCGGTGCAGATGGCCACCGAGGGCTTGGCGGCGTTGGGGCTTCCCCAGGCGGCGGGAAGGAAGTCCACGAACCAGGTGTCCCCGGTGCCGTGGCCGAAGAAGGCCACGGCCTCGGGGCCGTAGGTCTCCCGGATCTTGAGCATCCTCTCCGCCACGTGGTCCAGGGCCTCTTCCCAGGTGGCCACCCGGTACTTCCCCTCGCCCCTTTGGCTACCCTCCACCCGGATGAGGGGGCGCTTCAGGCGATCGGGTCGTAAGTGGTCTGGGGCATGCCCTGGCCCCGGGGGCAGAGGCGGCCGCGGCTTTTGGGGTTGGCCTCGTAGCCGTCCACCTTGTAGACCCGCTGGCCCACGGCGTAGGCCACGATGCCGCACCGCCAGAAGCAGCCCTCGCAGATCTGGTAGACCTTCCGCACCTCCTTTGCGTACCAGGGGGCCCGAAGGCCTTGGCGGGACCGCTTCCCCTAAGGGCCAGGGCCCCCACCCCGAGGGCGCTAAGCTTCAGAAACTCCCGTCTTTGCATGGACTACCTCCTGCAAAAACCCCACCAGGGCGGCGTAAAAGCCGTGGGGTCGTGGGCCTTCACCGCCTCGCCGAACCGCTTGAGCCAAGGGGCCAGGAACTCCTGGGCGAGCTCCTCGCCAGGTCGGGGCGCCTGGGGGCCAGGAGGGCCATGGCCTCCCCCAAGGCAGCCAGGTGGTCGGGAAGGTCCCGCCAGGTTTCCTGGACCTCGAGGCCCCCCTCCCGATAAAGCTCCAGGAGCCGGTGGTAGGAGGGCCCCAGGAGCTCCCCGTCCCGGGCGTAACCGGCGTAGGGCGGGGCGGGGACCCCTTGGGGGTTGGTCACGAAGAGGGCGGTGTAGGCCGCCTGGAGCTCGGCCAAAGGGGGGCGGGGGAGGGCCACCGGGCCGCCCTTGAGCTCGGAAAGGGCCTCCTCCAGGGTCCCTCCTTGGAGCTCCCGCCAGAGGGCCTCTCCCGGAGGGGCGAAGAGACTGGCTGTGACCCAGCCAGGAGTTCCATGCTCCACCTCCCGGTCCCAGGCTAGGGCTTGCCCCTCATTTCACAAGACGGAAGGTTTTCCCTGGCCGTGTCGGCCGTCTTCCTAAGGCAAATGTCCCTAGGCCAGGCCGTGCTCCCGGGCCCAGCGCACCAGCTCAGGGGTGTCCATGAGGCCCAGTTTGTTGAGGGCCCGGGCCTTGTAGGTGGAGGCAGTCTTGACGGAGAGCCCGAGCTTCTCCGCGGCCTGGGATAGGGTGTAGCCCTGGGCCAGGAGGGCCACCACCGCCCTTTCCCGCCGGGACAGCGCCTCGGGGCCCGGGGTGGCCTGGCCCTCCAGGAGGGCCTGGGTGAGGCTTGGGTGGAGGTAGCGGAGGCCTTTGGCCATCCGCTCCCAGGGCCTCCAGGAGGTCCTGGTCCAGGGCGTGTTTGGGCAGGTACCCCTTGGCCCCCAGCTGGAAGGCCCGGGCCACGTAGGCGGGCTCGTCGTGCATGGAAACTACCAGGACCGGGGCCCGCCCGGCCAGGTGGGGGAGGGCCTCGAGGCCCCCCATCCCCGGCAGGTTCAGGTCCAGGAGGACGAGGTCGGCCTCCCAAGGGGCGCTTAGGGCCTCCTCCGCCCGGGCGAACTCCCCCACCACCCGGTGCCCTCCCTCCTCCAGGAGGAGCCTGAGCCCTTTGCGCACCAGGTGATGGTCCTCTACCAGCAGGATCCGCATCCTTGCCCCCTATGCCCTGCGCCGGGAGGGTTTCACAGCGGCACCCCGAACTCCACCCGGGTCCCCTCCCCGGGGGCCGAGTGGAGGCGGAGGCTTCCCCCCAGGCCCTGGACCCGCTCGTGCATCCCCAGAAGGCCCACCGAGGGCGGGGTCTTCTCCGGATCAAAGCCCTGCCCGTCGTCCTCCACCAGGCCGAAAAGACGGTCCCCCTCGGTCCATAGGGCCACCTGTACCCTTCGGGCCTGGGCGTGGCGCAGCACGTTGGTGAGGGCTTCCTGCACCACGCGGAAGAGGGCCACCTCCTTCTCCTTGGGGAGCGGGGGCACTTCCAGGCGAGCCTCCACCCTGAGGCCGTTTTTCCGGTACTCCTCCAGGTAGCGCCGGAGGGCCTCCTGAAGGCCCAGGTCGTCCAAAAGGGGAAGCCTTAGCTCCCGGGAAAGCCGCCGCACCTCCTCCAGGGCCTCCGCCACCCGTTCCCGGGCCTCGGCGAGCCTCTCTGGGTGCCGCTCGGCCACCTTTAGGGTGAGGAGGGCGGCGGTGAGGAGGCTCCCCACCCCGTCGTGAAGCTCCCGGCCTACCCGGCGGCGCTCCTCCTCCTGGGCCCGGAGAAGCCTCGCCCGCCTGGCCCAGG
>BBBL01000272.1 GCA_001311545.1 Thermus kawarayensis JCM 12314
CGGAGGCCTGGCGGGGGCGGCCCTCGAGGCCCGCGCCATGGGTTTCCGCCTCACCCTCCACGCCCGCTACCAGGACGTCTACCCCGCTTCCCCGGAGCCCGCCGTTCGCCGGGCCTCCCTGGGGATCCTGGAGGAGGACCTGGTCCGGGCCGCCCGCATGGGAGCGGAGCTGGTGAACGTCCATGCGGGGAACATCCCCTGGACGGACTACCCGCCTCCCGGCCTCTCCCCGGCCCATGAGGCCCTGCGGGAGGCGGAAAGGAGGCTGAGGGAGGAGGCCCTGGAGCGGGCCTTGGAGGTCTTCTCCCGCCTCACCCGGCTGGCCTTGGACCTGGGGGTGCGCCTCGCCCTGGAGAACCTGCCCGCTCCTCAGGAGTTTCCCCGCACCCCCAGGGAGATGGCCCGCTTCCTAGAGGTCCCGGACCTCTACTTCTGCCTGGACCTGGGCCACGCCCGCATGGCGGGGGAGGCCCCGGAGGGGTTTCTGGAGGCCCTCGGGGAGAGGCTCGTCCACGTCCACGCCCACACCAACGACGGCCGCTACGATCTGCACCTGCCTCCCCGCCTCGAGGAGGCGGCCCCCTTCGCGGGCCGCCCCTGCACCCTTTTGGTGGAGCTCCCCCCGAGGAGCGTGGAGGAGTACCTGGAAGTGCACCGGAGCTTGGCCTCAGCGGGGCTTGTCCCCGAGGCAATGGGAGGTGAGGAAGGATGAAGGCAAAGGTTTTGGCGGTTTTTCTGGTACTTTCCGCTTTGGGCATCGGCCTGAAGGGGCTCGGCAGCCTGGCCCAGGGCGGGGCCCAGCTTCCCCCGGAGCTGAACAACGCCTACATCCGGGACCTGGCGGCCAAGGCCCGGGCGGAGGGCGGGGTCATCAACTCCTACGGCATGCCCAACGACTGGGCCAACTACGGGGAGATCTTCGCCGAGTTCCAGCGCCTCTTCGGCATCCGCCAGCAGGACATTGACATGGGAAGCGCCGTGGTCCTGGCCAGGATGCGGGAGGAAAAGGCCAGCAAGAACGACATCGCCGACCTTAAACCCGCTTTTGCCATGACCCTGGCCGAGGAGGGGCTCACCCTGCTACCGGGTCACCTCCTGGGCGGCTCTCCCCCAGGGGCAGAAGGGGGAAGGGAAGGAGGGCTCTACCTGGTACGCGGGCTACAAGGGCACCCTGGGCTGGATCGTGAACACCCGGCTGGTGAAGAAGGTGCCCAGGACCTGGAAGGACCTGGAAAACCCCGAGTACAAAGGGCTCATCCAGTACCAGGACCGCGGGCCACGGGCACGGGCGTGGCCACCATCATGGCGGCGGCCTACGCCCTTACGGGGGACCCCTACAACTACAAGGCCGGGGTGGACTTCTTCGCCCGCCTCCACAAGCTTGGGGTCATCGGGGCGGTGGAGCCAAGGTGACCACGGCCAAGTTTGAGCGGGGCGAGGTGGGTATCTTCATCAACTACGACTACAACCTCCTGGCCTGGCGGGAGCGCTTCCCCTTCCCCACGGAGGTGGTGATCCCTCAGGACGGCAGCCTGGCCAACGGCGGAGGCATCATCGCCGCCCGCAACGCTCCCCACCCCAACACCGCCAAGCTCTTCCTGGAGTTCATCTTCTCCCGGTACGGGCAGTCCCTCTTCGCTAAGGCCTTCGTGTCCCCCATCCGTCCCGACGTGGAGCTCCCCAAGGAGGTGGCGGCCAAGTTCCCTCCTAAGAGCGCCTACGCCAAGGTGATGTTCGTGGACTACAAAAAGGAGGAGGCGGTGTCCGAGGCCCTGCAGAAGTACTACGGGGAGACCATCCGCTAAGCTTCCTGGGGGCGGGGCTTCCCCGCCCCCCTTTTCCCCATGCGCGGCGAACGCCTTCTCGTCCTTCCCGGGCTCCTCTTCCTAGCCTCTTCTTCGCCTACCCCCTCTGGGCCATCCTGGAGCGAAGCTTCTCTTCCCCGGAGGCCTCACCCTTGCCCGCTACCTCAAGGCCCTCACCGCTCCCGCCTACCTCGAGGCCTGGCGCAACTCCCTCCTCTTCGCCACCGCTTCCACCCTCCTCGCCGCCCTTGGCGGGGTCTTCGTGGCTTACTGGACGGCGGGGCTTCCCTTGAGGTTCAAGCGCTTCCTCCTCTCCCTCTACGCCATCCCCGTTTCCCTCTCGGGGCTGGTGGTGGCCTTCGGCTTCATCGTCCTCCTGGGGCGGAACGGGGTGGTGAACCAGCTCCTCCTTTCCCTTGGCCTTCCCCGCTTTGACCTTTACACCTGGACGGGGCTTCTCCTGGTCTTCCCCTTCTACAACATCCCCCTCTTCGCCCTGGCCCTCATGCCCCTCTTGGAGAGCCTGGGGAGGGAGCTTTTGGAAGCCGCCCGGGCCTCGGGGGCCACGCCTCTCCAGGCCTGGGTTCGGGTCCTCCTCCCCAACCTCATGCCGGGAGTCCTGGCGGGGAGCGCCATCGTCTTCGCCGGGATGATGGGGGCCTTCGGCACCGCCTTGGCCCTCACCGGCTTCGCAAGAACCTCCTTTCCTTGCAGATCTACAGCCTGGTGGCCGAGAGCGCCTTTGACCTGCCCCAGGCGGCGGCCCTGGCGGTGGTCCTCATGGCCAGCACCGGGGTGGGCCTCTACCTCCTTGCCCTTTGGGAAAGGAGGTGGCGGCGTTGAGACTTTTGGCTGGTCCTTTTTCGCCCTCTTCCTCCTCTACCTGGTCCTCCCCATGCTGGCCCCGGTGGTCTACTCCTTCAGCCAGATGTGGCTGGGCCCCTTGCCCGAGGGCTTCACCCTGGCCTGGTACCGCAAGATCTTCACCGACCCCGGGTACTTGGAAGGGGCCCTGCTCTCCCTGCGCGTGGCCCTCATGGCCGTGGCCCTCAACCTGCTGGTGGGGGTGCCCACGGCCTACGTGGCCCATACCTGGCGGGGCGGG
>BBBL01000273.1 GCA_001311545.1 Thermus kawarayensis JCM 12314
AACCGCTCCCCCAGGTGGAGCTCCGCCCACTTGGCCATGTAGTACTTGGTGAGCTCCCGCTCGGCGGCCTCCGCCTTCCTCTCCATCTCCGAGGCGTGGTCGGCGATGGCGGGGAACTCCCCAAGCCAGCGCTCCTTCCGCCTCTCCGTGAGGGTGCGCCGCAAGGAGGCCCGGAGCACCCGGTGGACCACCAGGTCCGGGTAGCGGCGGATGGGGCTCGTGAAGTGCAGGTAGTGCTCCATGGCCAGGCCGAAGTGGCCCAGGTTCAGGGCGGCGTAGCGGGCAAGGCGCAGGGAGCGCAGGACCAGGCCCGCCACCACGGGCTCCTCCGGACGGCCCTTGGCCTCCAGGAGCACCCGCTGCAGGGCCTTGGAGGAGACCTTCTCGGGGAGGGTATAGCCCAGCCGGGCCAGGGCCAGGCGGAGCCTGCCGTAGGCCTCCTCCAGGGGCTCCTCGTGCACCCGGTAGAGGGCGGGAAGCCCCTTCCTCACCAGGTGCTCGGCCACCAGGCGGTTGGCGAGGAGCATGAGCTCCTCAATGAGGCTCCTGGCCTTGGGCTCCGCCTGGGGGATGAGGTGGAGCTCCCCCTCCTCCCCCACCTCCACCTTCACCTCGGGGAAGCTGAAGTCCAAGGCCCCCTCCTCCAGGCGCCTCTTCCGCATCCTCTGGGTGAGCCCAAGGAGAAGGGCCAGGTCCTCGGCCAGGAAAGCGTGCTCCTCGGGAAGGCCGAAGCCCTCGGCGAAGGCCTCCACCTCGGTGTAGGTGAGGCGGGCCACGCTCCTCATGACCCCTTCGGCGAAGCGCACCCGCTTCACCGTCAGGTCCTCGGCCAGGTCCACCAAGACGGAGAGGACCAGGCGGTCCTCGCCGGGCTTCAGGGAGCAGACCCCGTTGGAAAGCCTTTCGGGAAGCATGGGAAGGACCCGCCCCGGGAGGTAGACGCTCGTCCCCCTTTGGAAGGCCTCCTGGTCCAGGAGGCTTCCCTCCTTCACGTAGTGGGAGACGTCGGCGATGTGGATGCCCACCCGGAAGCCCTTGGGAAGCCTTTCAATGTGGATGGCGTCGTCAAAGTCCTTGGCGTCCACCCCGTCTATGGTGAAGACCCGGAGGTTCCGGAAGTCCTCCCGCCTCCTAAGCTCCTCCTCGGGGATCTCCAGGGGAATGGCCTCGGCCTCCCTCAAGACCTCCTCGGGGAACTCGGCCCGGAGGCCGTACTTGGCGATGACCGCCTGGGTCTCGGTCTCCGGGGCGTCCCCTTCCCCCAAGTACTCCAAAAACTCCCCGTAGGGGCGCTTGCCGTAATGGACCCTCACCACGATGCGGCTTCCCCGCTTGAGGCCCTCTAGCCCCTCGGGAAGGAGCCTGAGTTCGGACAGCCCGGGCTCATCGGGGAGGAGGACGGCGTACCCCTTGCGGAAGTCCAGGGTCCCCACGAGCCGCTCCCCGCGCCCGCTCGAGGACCCGCTCCACCACCCCCCAGGGCCTCCCGTCCCGGCCCGGGGGCATGAGGCGGGCCTCCACCAGGTCGCCCGGCCAGGCGTCCTTGGTATAGCCGGGGGGACGAAGAGGTCCCCCTCGGGGAGGCGGACGAAGCCGTACCCATCCCGGTGGAGGCTGATGGGGCCCTGGACTTTGGGGGAGGAAGTAGTGGCTTCCCTTCTTCTCCAGGAGGCCTTCCCGGACCAGGGCCCCCAGGTAGCCCTTGGCCTCCCTCTTGGAAAGGCCGAAGCGGTGAAGGATCTCCTCCAGCCTGTGGGGCCTCCCGGTCTTTTTGAAAAACTCCAGCAAAGTTTCCTGCATTCTATCCTAGCAGGCCCTCGAGGGCCTTCTCCGTGGTCAAAAGGGCCTCCGAGAAGGCGGAAAGGGCCTCGTCTGCGTGCTCCTTGCCGATGATGAGGGGGGGCTCGAGGCGCACCACCTTGGGGTTGTTCAAGCCGAAGGCGGTGAGGACCCCCCTCTCGGCAAGCTCCGCCACCACCAGGGCGCCGATGTCGGCATCCGTGAACTCCACCCCCAGCATGAGCCCCCGCCCCCGCACGTCCTCTATGAGGTGAGGGAAGCGGGCCTTCAGGGCCTTGAGCCCCTCCATCAGGTAGGCCCCGAGCTCCAGGGCCCGCCGCGGCAGGTCCTCCTCCAGGGTGACCTCAATGGCCGCCAGGGCCGCCGCCGCCGCCAAGGGGTTTCCCCCGAAGGTGGAGGAGTGGAAGAGGGGATTTTGCTTGAAGACCTCAAAGACCTCCCTCCTCCCCACGCAGGCCCCGATGGGCACCACCCCGCCCCCCAAGGCCTTGGCCAGGGTCATGAGGTCCGGGGCCACCCCTTCCCAGTCCACCCCGAAGAGCTTCCCGGTGCGGCCCAGGCCCGTCTGCACCTCGTCGGCGATCATGAGGACGCCCTTTTTCCGGGTAATCTCCCGCACGCCCCGGAGGTACCCCTCGGGGGGCACCCGGATCCCCCCTTCTCCCTGGATGGGCTCCACGATCACCGCGGCCGTGTCCCCGTCTATGGCCTCCTCCAGGGCCTCCAAATCCCCGTAGGGCACCACCTTGACCCCGGGGAGGAGGGGCCTTGCGGGGTCCTGGTACTCGGGCTTGGGGGTGAGGGAAAGGCCCCCAGGGTCTTGCCGTGGAACCCCCCTTGCGTGGTGACGAGGCCGGGCTTCCCGGTGTAGGCCCGGGCCAGCTTGATGGCGGCCTCCACCGCCTCGGCCCCGGAGTTGGCGAAAAAGGCCATCTCCAGGCCCTCGGGGGTGATCTCGGCGAGCCTCCCCGCAAGCCATGCCGTGGGCTCGGAGACCAGGACCCGCACGGACATGGGCATGCGGTCCAGCTGCCTCTTCACCGCCTCCACCACCTTGGGGTGGCGGTGGCCCAGGTTCAAAGCCCCGTACAGGCCCAAGAAGTCCA
>BBBL01000274.1 GCA_001311545.1 Thermus kawarayensis JCM 12314
CCTCTCGGGCGCGCCATTTTCTTTTGGCCCTTCCTGCGTTTCCGGAAAGCCCCAAGCACGTGGGGATTCTAACACACCCTTCCTGAGAAGCGGGTTTAGCATGGAGGGGTGCTGCCCCTCCTCCTCGCCTGGCTCCACACGGTCAACGACCTCTTCGGGAACTTCCTCACCCCCCTCCTCCCCAAGCTCATGGCCCACTTCGGCGTGGGCCTGGGAACGGTGGGGCTCTTGGTCTCCGTTTATTCCCTCACGGGAAGCCTCCTCCAGCCCTTCGCCGGCCTCGTGGCCGACCGGATGGACCGGAGGCTCCTGGCGGCCTTGGGACCGGTTCTGGTGGCCCTGGGAACGGGTCCATGGGCCTTTGGCCTCGCTTTGAACTCCTCCTTTTGGCCCTGGGCCTGGCGGGCCTGGGCTCGGCCCTCTTCCACGCCTCGGGGGCGAGCCTGGTGGGGGAGTTCGCCCCCAAGGAGCGCAGGGGGTTCTGGCTTTCCTTCTTCGGCTCCGCCGGCTACCTGGGGCTTTCCCTGGGCCCCTGGTGGCCCTCTTCACCGTGGGGGCTTTGGGGCTTAAGGGGCTCCTCTGGCTTACCCCCTTGGCCCTTCTTCCCGCCCTGGCCCTCCTCCGCCTTCCCCCGGTGCGGCGCCGGGGGAAGCCCGCCGGGGTAAGGGACTTCCTCCGGGTCTTCCGGGGGGACGTGGTCCGGCTTTGGGGCATGGCCACCCTGAGGAGCCTGGTCTTCATGAGCTTTTCCACCACCCTGCCTACTGGTTCGCCCAGAGGGGCCTCCCCGATGCCTACACCGCCTTGAGCCTCTCCGTCTACAGCTTCTCCGCCACCTTGGGCACCTTCCTCGGAGGCACCCTCTCGGACCGCCTGGGGCGGAAGGCGGTGCTTTTGGGCACCCTTTCCTTTGGCCTGCCCCTTTATCTTGGCCTCCTCCTCTTCCCGCCGGAAAACCCCCTGTACCTCCTCCTCCTCGCCGCCACCGGGGCCTTGATGAACGCCGGGATTCCCGTGGCCGTGGCCTTGGCCCAGGAGCTGGAGCCGGACCAGACGGCCACGGTGTCCGGGCTTCTCATGGGCTTCACCTGGGGGTTTGCCGGGCTCTTCTACGCCCCCATCGGCCACTTCATAGAAACCCTGGGGGTGATGCCCGTCCTTTTGGCTCTGGGAAGCCTGATCCTTCCCGCCTGGGCCCTGGCCAGGGGGGTGAGGGACCCCGAGCCCAAGGCGGCGTAAGATGGGGCATGCGGATCCTCCTCGCCACGGACGGCTCGCCCCAGGCCAAGGGGGCGGAGGTGCTGGCGGAGTGGCTGGCCTACAAGCTCTCGGCCAAGCTCCTCCTCCTCTACGTGCGGGACGTCCGCCTTTTGCAGGGCCTCGAGCCTTTGGACCTGGGGGCCCTCACCATCCCCGTCCCCGTCTACCGCCAGGAGCTGGAGAAGGTCCTGACCCTCAAGGGCGAAACAATCTTAGATAGATTACAAAGAAGTGCCCGGGAGGCGGGCATAGAGGCCGAGGCCGTGTTGGAAACCGGCCTTCCCCACGAGGTCATCCTGCGCCACGCCCGGGGGGCGGACCTCCTGGTCCTGGGCCGAAGCGGGGAGGCCCACGGGGGGAGCTTCCTGGGCCTAGGAAGCACCGTGGACCGGGTGCTCCGAGCCTCCCCCGTCCCGGTGGTGGTGGCTCCCATGGACTACGTGGAACTGGAAGGGGCCCTCCTGGGGTACAACGCCTCGGAAAGCGCCGTGCGGGCCATGCACACCCTGGCCGCCCTGGCCAAGCCCCTGGGGCTTAGGGTGCGGGTGGTGAGCGTCCACGAGGATCCCGTGCAGGCGGGCTCCTGGGCCCTGGAGGCGGAGGCCTACCTCAAGGACCAAGGCCTCGAGGTGGAGGCCCTGGCCCTCTCCGGGGACCCCGCCGAGCACCTCCTGGCCCTGCAGAACCCCACGGACCTCCTGGCCTGGGAGCCCCGGTGCGGAGGTTCCTCCTGGGGAGCACGGCGGAACACGTGGCCCGCCACGCCGTGGGGCCGGTCCTCACCGCCCGATAAGGGCTCGGGGGTTTTGGTATAATGGTCCCCTAAAGGAAAGGGGGGCTCATGACGGTCCGCCAGGTTCTGCTCCGCAAGGGGAGCGCGGTCCATGCCATCCACCCCAAGGCCACGGTGCTGGAAGCCCTGGAGGCCCTGGCCCGGCACGATATCGGCGCCCTTTTGGTCATGGAAGGGGAGTGGCTTCTCGGCGTCTTCTCCGAGCGGGACTACGCCCGCAAGCTGGTGCTCCTGGGCCGCTTCTCCAAGGACACCCGGGTGGAGGAGGTCATGACCCGGGAGGTGGTCACCGTGGCCCCGGAGACGGAGCTCTCGGAGGCCATGCGCCTCATGACCGAGCACCGGGTGCGGCACCTGCCGTGGTGGAGGGGGGCAGGGTGGTGGGGGTGGTCTCCATCGGGGATGCGGTGAAGGCCATCATCGGGGAGCAGGAGGTACTGATAGAGGAGCTTTCCCGCTACGTGATGGAAAACCGCTAGTCCCGGAAGAGCCAGTTGAGGAAGAGGCTCACCAGGGAGAGGAGGAAGGCCCCGAGGAGGGCCTCGAGGAACCCCCGGACCTCCAAAGCCGTCACCTGGGCCACCAGGTAAAGGAGGGCGCCGTTCACCACCCAGGTGAAAAGCCCCAGGGTGAGGAGGTTGAGGGGGAGGGTGAGGAAGAGGAAGAGGGGGCGGAGAAAGGCGTTGGCCAGGCCCCAGATGGCCCCGGCCACCAGGTAGTCCACAAGCCCCGCCCCGGGTGCGAAGGCCACCCCAGGGTAGAGGAGGCTCACCAGCCAGAGGGCCAGGGTGTTGAGGAGGAACCGCACCAAAAGGCCGCGCATAGCCTAAGCTACAGGGGAAGGGCCTT
>BBBL01000275.1 GCA_001311545.1 Thermus kawarayensis JCM 12314
CGGGGAGGGTGTTCCCTGCCCCCCCAGGGCCTTTCGCCAGGCGGCCACCTTCTTCTGCAGTTCCTGCACCCCGCCTCGGAAGGCCTCGCCCCCGGAGACCTTGGCCAGGGCCTGGACGAAGTCCTGGGCCTTAGGGTGCTTTGCGGGCTGTCCTGGACCACCAGGTAGCGGGCGTAGGCCCGGGCCAGGGCCAGGTAGGCCTGGGGACGGGAGGAGGCGGAGAGGGCCTGGGCCAGGTCCTCGGCCATCCGTTGCAGGAAGCGTTCCTCCAGGCGCCTCCTGGCCTCCTCGAGGGGAAGCCCCGCCACTTCCTGGCCCACTCCCTGGCCGAGTCCCGTGGCCCGGACCAGGCGGGCGAGGTAGGCGGCCCTTTCCGATGGAGGGGCCTGGAAATAGCCGTCGTAAAGGGCCTTGCCCACGAGGTGGCGGACCAGGAGGAGGCGGGCCTCAAGGTCCGCCTGGCTCTTCCGCGCCACGGCCTGCCGGGCCTCCTGGAGGTTGCCGAGGGCGGCGTCCCGCAGGACCGGGGGCAGGCTTTCCGCCTCCTGGCGCAGGAGGCCTTGCGCCTGATCCAAAGCGGCCAGGGCCTGGTCAGGGTTTCCCGTGCCCACACGGGCCAGGGCCCCTTCCAGCCGGTCGTAAAGCTCCGGAAGGGGCGCGGCCAAGGCCAAGCCCAGGAACGCCAACCGAAGAGCCATCTTCTCATCCCTCCACCTCCGCGCTGCTCGCCAGCCGCCTAAGCGCGTGCAGAAGGCGGCCCACGTTGGTCTCCTTGTGCGCCAGCACCCCCACGAACCCCCGGTCCAGCGCGGAGGGCCACCACCGTGTCCGCGATCACCGCATAAAAGGTCCGGTACCCCTGCCTCCGCAAAAAGAGATGGATCGGGTCCAGGGAAACGGGCTCCCCGGCGAAGAGGGCCTCCCTTTCCCTCTGGCCGGCCACCACCACCCCCACCACGCCCTCCAGCCGGGCCAGGCGCTGGGCCAGGTGGACCCGAAGGGCGGGGTCCTCGAGGTCCACGGCCTCCAGGAGGGCGGCCTCCTCCTCTTCCTCCTCGGCCTCTGGCTCCGGGGGGGCCAGGGTCTTGAGCTCCCGCACCCAGGCCTTGAGTTCCGGCGGCATCTCCTGGAAGGCAGAAGCCGCTTCAGCTCGGGCCAGACCACTTCCTCGGCCAGCCTGGCCCACTCCCCGGGGTGGGAAGGCGTTCCTTGGGCCAGGGCCTTGCGCAAGAGGCCTTCCGCGGCCCGGCGGGAGATGTACTGGCTTAGGAGTTGCAAAAGGCTTTCTTCCATAGCCAAGGGGCTTGCCAATCCGCCCCTCAGAGTGTACCATAACCTCTGCCCGAGGGTTCGGGCGCCTTCGCTGGGGTGTCGTCTAACGGCAGGACAGCGGACTCTGGATCCGCCGGTCGTGGTTCGAGTCCACGCACCCCAGCCAATCTTTGGCCCCATCGACTAGCGGTTAGGTCACCGCCCTTTCAAGGCGGCGGCGGGGGTTCGAGTCCCCCTGGGGTCACCAAAGCCCTCCGAGCCGCGCGCGGCCCCATCGTCTAGAGGCCTAGGACACGGCCCTCTCAAGGCCGAGACGGGGGTTCGAATCCCCCTGGGGTCACCAAGGCGCCTCGGAGGGCCTCTCCTTTCTTGACAGGACCTTTTCCCCTCCGCAAACTGTAAAGCGCTGTATACCCCCACCAGGTATGTGGGGGTGTAGGGTGGTAGCAGGGAGGTGCCCATGGAGTTCACCCTCACGGGACTTGCGGGAAGCGGCGCTCAGGAGGAGCTTTACGACGTGGTCATCATCGGCGGGGGTCCCGCCGGGCTCACCGCTGGCATCTACGCGGGCCGGGGCGGCCTCAAGACGGTGATCGTGGAAAAGGGCCTCCCCGGCGGGCAGATCGCCCAGACGGAGGAGGTGGAGAACTACCCGGGCTTTCCCGAGGGCGTCTCTGGGCCGGAGCTGGCGGGCCGCATGGTGCAGCAGGCGGAGAAGTTCGGCGCCCGCATCGTTATGGACGAGGTCCAGGGGATTGAGAAGACGGAGGAGGGCTTCCTGGTGCGGGGGTTTGAGCGAAGCTATCCCGCCCGGGTGGTCATCATCGCCACCGGGGCCAACCCCAGGAAACTGGGGGTGCCCGGGGAGGAAAGGTTTTACGGCCGGGGGGTTTCCACCTGCGCCACCTGCGACGCCTTCTTCTACCGGGACAAGGAGGTGGTGGTGGTGGGCGGGGGGGACGCCGCCGTGGAGGAGGGGCTTTACCTCACCAAGTTCGCCAAGAAGGTGACCCTGGTCCACCGCCGGGACGAGCTTAGGGCCAACAAGGTGGCCCAGAACCGCGCCTTCCAGAACCCCAAGATGCGCTTCCTTTTCTCCCACATCGTCACCGAGGTCCTGGGGGAGGAGCAGGTGACGGGGGTGCGCCTGAAAAACCTGAAGACAGGGGAGGAGTACGTCTACCCCACGGACGGGGTCTTCGTCTTCATCGGCCACGAGCCGAACACCGCCTTCCTAAAGGGGGTGGTGGAGCTCAGGCCCGACGGCTACGTGGCGGTGCGGGACGAGGTCTTCACCTCGGTTCCCGGGATCTTCGCCGCCGGGGACGTGGCCGACCCCATCTACCGCCAGCTCACCACCAGCGTGGGGGCGGGCACCCGGGCGGCCATGATGGCGGAGAAGTACCTGGCGGAGAGGGAGGCCAAGGAGAAGAGCACCGGGGCCACTTCTCCCTGAGGAGCCTGCCCGGGGTATGCGGCGGCTTCTCCCCCTGCTCTTAGGGTTCTCCGCCGCCCTTTCCAGCCCCCTCCTCTACCTTCCCCTGGACGACCGCCCCCCCAACTGGGCCCCGTGCGCCTGGGAGCTGGTCCTCTGCCCGCCCCGGGAGGTGTACCGGGCGCCCAG
>BBBL01000276.1 GCA_001311545.1 Thermus kawarayensis JCM 12314
GGCCCTCCGGGCGGCCTCCAGGGCCCAGGGCCCGGTACCCTCCCCAGTCCCCCTTGCGGCCCTCCAGGAAGCCCAGGAGGGCCAGGCGCTCCGCCTCGGGGAGGCCTTCTTGGGGGGTTTGGAGGAGGGCCAGGGCCTCCCGGTCCTTTCCCCCCTCCAGGAGGCGGAGGGCGATGGGGAGGCGGGATGGGTCCATAGGACCAGCCTAACGGCCCGCCCCAGGGCCCGCGGGCCATGGCACCCGTACCCCCTACCTATGCCAGCTCCCTGCACGGCCCCTTGCGCCCCGGAGCTATTCGTCAAAGCCCAGGGCCCGGAGGTAGCGCTTCACCAGGTAGTAGGGCTTGCGGGCCAGGTAGTCCTTGCCCTGCTCCACCCGCAAGACCCAGTGGGGCCGGAGGCCCAGCATCCGGGCGAACCGGGTGGCGGAGACTCCCAGGGTCTCCCGCCTGCGCTTGAGCTCGGCGATGAACTCCTCATCAAAGAGGAGTTCCTCCGTGATCTTGACCTTGCCCTCGAACTTTCCTCCCATGGCGTTCTCCCCCTTCTCCTTGGTCCTGTGACGACTCCTCGGACTGAAGTCCGAGGCTTCTCGGTTCCCAAGATACGGGCTTCGCCCGTGACCACGGGACGGCCCACGCCGTACCCATCCCCGAAGGCCCCGTCCAGGCCCTTGCCAGAACATTCAGCGCGGCGGCCACATCCCGATGCAGGGGAGTCCCACAACCCGGACAGGTAAATTCCCTCACCCAGAGGGGACGCTTTTCCCGGTGGCCGCACACTGGACAGTCCTGGCTTGTATGTTGGGGGTCTACCCCCACGACCCGCCTACCAGCTTCTTCCGCTTTGTAGGCGAGGATTTGGAGAAACTGCGCCCAACCCGCATCCAGAACTCCTTTGGATAGACGGGAGCGGGATAGGGCTTGGATGTTCAGATTCTCGTGAACGATGGTTCCATAGGTATTGACCAGCCTCCTTGCAATTTTATGGTGGAAGTCTTTGCGCTGGTTGGCGATTTTGCGGTGCAGCTTGGCAACCCGCTTTCTGGCCTTCTCGCGACGACGGCTGCCCCGCTTCTTGCGGGCAAGGCTGCGCTGTGCGGCGGCGAGTTTGGCTTGCGCCTTGTGGAGGTACCGGGGGGCCTCGACCATCTCCCCGTCGGAGGTGACGAGGAAGTGGGGGTTGGTGCCCAGGTCTATCCCGATGGCCCGGTTGTTGGAGGGAAGGGGCTTGGGGTCCACCTCGCAGACGAAGACGATGTACCACTCTTCCCCCTCCCTTTTGACCGTGGCGGTCTTCGGTTTCCCCTCCAGAGGACGGTGGAACTTGCACTTGACCGAGCCGATGCCGTACAACAGTACCCGACCCTTTTGAACCTTGACTCCTGTTTTATCCGCTTGGGGGAAGGTGAAGGAGTCGTAGCGCCCCTGCCCCTTGAAGCGGGGATAGCCCGCTTTCCCCTTGGCCTTAAGCCGTCGGAAGAAGCCCTGGAAGGCTTTGTCCACCCGCTCGATGACGTTCTGCAAGACCTGGGAATGAATGCGCTTGTACTCCGGCAGCTCGGCCCGTATCTCGGGCAGATACCTCTTCTGTTCGTAGAAGCCGACAGTCCTCCCGCCCTTCTTGTAGGCATCTCTACGCTCCTGCAAGGCGGCGTTGTACAGGCTGCGGCACAGCGCAAGGGTGCGCTCCAGGTCTTTTTGCTGGGGCCGGGTGGGTAGAGTCGGTACTTGAACGCCTTATGCATCGTCTACCTGATGCTTGCGCTGCTCCTGGATGTAGCGCTCGATCACCTGGCGCGTGGTGCGTTCTTCAGGCACGTGCATATGATAGCGCATCCGCCGCCCACTAGGCTATGTCCGCCTCCCCGCTACGCGGCGAAACCAGCGTCTCCGGCGGACGTGGGGAGTCCATGTATCCCACGGACTGAAAGTCCAGGGGATTATAGCTCCCCCACGCCCCCTCTTTTCTCTAAAGCCAAGTTACTAGTTGGGAAGGCGCTTCAACACCAGGTTCCTGGGGAGCTGGGGGCCTTGGTGGACGCCAGGCTAGGAGGCGTCATCCCTTCGTGTGCTACCTACATCTCCACCCCCGCCATCCTGGGGAGGACCCGGCTCCGGATGGGGTTGTGGGCCAACAGCACCAGGTTCACCCTGGCCAGAAACCCCCAGTAGGAACGGGCTTCAATCCGGTGGAGCCCCAAAGAACGCACCATCACGCTGAACCGGGTCTCTATCCAGTTGCGTACCCTCCCCATCCACCCTTTCCACCCCGTCTGTACCACCTTCCCGCCCCTGACCCGGTAAGGAGGCGTTTTCACCCCCTCCACAAAGCGAAAGCCCCGGTCCCCAAGAACCGCAGGAAGGCCCGTCAACAACCCCTCGGCCCATGCTCCCTGGCATTACCGGGCAACACGGCCCAGCGGAAGAAAAGCCTCCCCTCGTTCATCACCGCCACCAGGGTGTACCCAGCGAAGGCCCCCAGGGGGCCTACCCCCACGGCAGCTTTCGGGAGGTCAAAGCCGTGTATCCGATGGCCGTGGGCCAGGGGGATGGGTTTTAGGTCTACCACCTGAAGGTGTCCCTCTCCCCCGGAAAGGCGCAGGGCCAGGTGGGCCAGGAGGCGGTGGGCTTTTTGCAGCACCCGGTAGAAGCGGGTGAGGTGGGGGAGCTGGGGGAAGTAGGCCTTCAGGGTGGACTTGGCGGCCAGATACCCTTTGGCCAGGTCCTGACCTTGCAAAAGGAGGAAGATGGCGAGGGTTAGGAGCTCGGCGAGGGTAGCCTTTTGGTGCTTTTGCTTTCGGGGGAGGCCGATACCTTGAGCCTGCAGAGCTTTGAGTTCATCGTCTACCCAGACATAGGTAGCCACCAGAAGGGTTTCTGCGTCAAGATAGTA